>CAZYQZ010000117.1:0-1340 GCA_964649915.1 uncultured Gammaproteobacteria bacterium
AAGCTTAACTTCAATGACACAAAAGCATTATTAAAAAGCAATCTTGAAGATGTGGATAAAATGAATGTGTTTGCAAACCATTTACTAAAATTAAGCCGGTATCAAAATGTATCATTGAAACTAGATTTTCAGAAGATACAAGTAAACGATATTGTAAAAAGCGCGATAGAGAATATTAAAACACTTGCAAAAAAGAAGAGTATTAGAATTGAAACTGAGAAGAGCGTGAACGGTACGATCTATGGCAATGAAGCTACTTTGAGAGAACTATTTACTATTCTTTTAGATAATTCGGTGAAATATAGCAATGAAAATTCCGTTATTAATATTCATGTGAAAGTAGAAAAGAAATTTGTTATTGTCGCAGTACAAGATTATGGAATTGGAATTAAATCAGATGAGATTCCGTTGATTTTTAAAAGATTTTACAGAGCGGATGCATCTCGAACAAAAACAAATGTAGAAGGATACGGTTTAGGTTTATCAATTGCAAAGAGAATCGTCGAACTGCATAAAGGAAGAATAGAGGTGTCCAGTTTACCAGGAAAACAGACCGTCTTTACGGTCTATCTTCCACATCAGATAAAATAAAATGTATTAAGTTGTTTCTCAGGTATAAAAATTAGTATCCGTGTATGAAGAAATTAAAATCATTATTTTCTTGGATTAAAAAAGACAAAAAACGTATGGTCGTTTCAGCAGTTGTGTTGATAATCGCTTTTATTGTAGTTTTTAAACAAGTAAATCAAAAATCTGCAGCGCCTTCATATCAAACTTCAAAAGCAGAGAAAGGGACAATTGTATCTTCGTTATCAGTATCTGGGCAGATTACGTCAGTCGGAAACATGCCAGTAACCACACAGACTTCCGGAATTGTAAAAAATGTTTTCGTTAAGAATGGTGACATAGTCTCTTCTGGACAGAATCTCTTTGAAATCACTCCTGACCAACAAAGCCTACAAAGGCAAAATCAAGCATGGGCCAGTTATCTTTCGGCAAAAAATAATTTAGAAAATCAACAAGCCGCTCTCTATAGTTTACAATCAGCCATGTTAGCGAATTGGAAAGACTATATGGAGGCAGCACAAAGTTCTTCGTATCAAAATCCTGATGGTTCTCCGAAAATAGGGGAACGGGGTCTTCCTGAGTTTATGATCAATAATGATGATTGGCTAGCCGCAGAAGCAAAATATAAAAATCAGCAAACTGCTATTGCCCAAGCACAAGCCTCACTGACAAGTGCCTGGAATGCATATCAAGCAGTATCTCCAATAGTAACTGCTCCTATTGGTGGAAGAGTCGAGGATATTACGCTTGTCCTTGGAATGGTAATTAACCCA
>CAZYQZ010000117.1:1350-4632 GCA_964649915.1 uncultured Gammaproteobacteria bacterium
CACAACGACTATCAACGATAAAAACAGATGCGAATCCAATCGCTTCATTTAACCTCACAGAAGTGGACGTGTCGAAAGTGAAGCCTGATCAAAAGGTAACAATTACTCTAGATGCCCTCCCGGATAAGACATTTACAGGTAAAGTAATCGGCGTAGATAAAACTGGTGTTGTTAGCTCAGGAGTTACCAACTATCCCACAACTGTCCAGTTTGATACTCAAGTAAGCAGTGTCCTTTCGAATATGTCTGCAACAGCAAATATTATTCTTGACACAAAAAGTGATGTTATAGTTATCCCGTCAGCTGCGATAGTTACCACAAACGATATAAAAACAGTGCGTGTTTTACAAAATGGAAAAATTATCAATAAAACAGTTGAGACAGGTCTTTCCTCAGATACTCAAACAGAGATAGTAACGGGTATTAGCGAGGCAGATGAGGTCGTTACTGGTACAGTACAGACACAGACTCAAACACGCACAAGTACCACATCTCCCTTTAGTTCTTTTGGTGGAACACGAGGATTAGGAGGTGGAGGGACAACTATCCGTAGGTAAGTAACTTCAATGAATATTATTCAAGTTTCCAAATTATCGAAAATCTATAAGACAGAGGCCATGGAAACAGTTGCCTTGTCTGACATTTCATTCACAATCAAGCAGGGAGAATACGTCGCAATAATGGGTCCCTCCGGGAGTGGAAAATCTACATTAATGCATATACTTGGTGCACTAGATACTCCCACATCCGGAACCTATATTCTGGATGGTGAGAACGTTGAAAACTTATCTGATGACCAGCTGGCGAGTATTAGGAATCGCAAAATTGGCTTTATTTTTCAAGCGTTCAACCTTCTTCCACGAACCTCAGCACTTAATAATGTGATGCTCCCTATGCGGTACGCACAAATTCCAAAAGAAGAACGAACTGCTCGTGCTACCAAATACTTAGAAATGGTGGGTTTAGGTCATAGATTACACCACACATCCAATCAACTTTCAGGTGGGCAGCAGCAGCGCGTTGCAATTGCTCGAGGTATAGCAATGAATCCGGCACTTTTATTGGCAGATGAGCCGACGGGTAACATAGCCTCAGTTCAAGCCGAAGAAGTTATGGATATATTTGAAGATGTAAATCAGCAAGGACATACAATTGTCATGATTACACATGAACCCGATATTGCTCGTCACGCCAAGCGCATTATTATGATACGCGATGGGAAAATTACTGACGACACACTCAATCAGAAACAAATAAAAGTTAAAAAAAGGAAACAATGATCGCGATAGAAGAAGTGTTAGAAATAACAGTAGAAAGCTTGGCTACCCTTACCTTGAATAAATTGCGTACAGGACTTGCAATACTTGGAATAGTGATAGGAATCGGAAGTGTTATAGCTCTTGTGTCTTTAGGGCAAGCAACCCAACAAGCTATTTCATCCCAGATTCAATCTCTAGGTTCAAATCTTTTGACGATTTCTCCCGGTAGTATTACTCAGGGAGCAGTGCGTGGAGCAGCAGGGGGAGCAACAACGTTGACGAATGAAGATGCCACAGCTATACAAACTTCAGCTGAAATAACAACAATTAAAAGTGTTTCGCCCGAGGTTTCCAGACGTACCCAAATTACTGCGGGACGAAATAATACTAATACCCAGGTTGTAGGCGTACAGTCAGTATATCTTTCTGTTCATAAAGTATCTCTTAGTACCGGTGTTTTTATCTCTGATCAAGACAATGCTTCGTTAAGTAAAGTCGCAGTATTAGGTCCACAAGTGGTAACTGATCTATTTGGTGAAAATATAGATCCAATTGGTCAATCAATACGGATTAATAAAGTATCATTTCGAGTTATCGGTATAACAACCGCAAAAGGTGGGACCGGTTTTCAAAACCAGGATGATATTGTATATATTCCCTTATCTACAGCCCAAAAAGTAGTATTTGGGCAAAATTATTTAAGTACAATTGCACTCGAAGCAAAAAACTCTGACGTGATGACGGCTGCACAAGATGAAGTTGGGTATTTTCTCTTAAATAGACATAAGTTAAACAATCCAGCACAAGCAGATTTTTCTATTTTTTCACAGCAAGACATTCTTAATACCGCATCAGCAGCTACCGGGACATTCACAACTCTTCTATCGGGAATTGCAGCGATCTCGCTCTTAGTAGGTGGAATTGGCATCATGAATATAATGCTTGTAACAGTCACAGAAAGGACACGAGAAATAGGATTGCGTAAAGCATTGGGAGCCAAGAAACAAATTATTATTACACAGTTTCTTATAGAGGCAATTATTCTTACATTTGCCGGAGGGTTGATTGGAATTGTTCTTGGAGTTGGAGTTTCATTTTTATATTCATATATTACTCAATCAAGCTTTGTTATGTCACCAGTTTCAGTCATGATTGCATTTGCTGTTTCAGCAGGTATAGGTATTTTATTTGGTTGGTATCCTGCTTCCCGTGCTGCAAACTTACAACCAATAGAAGCGCTTCGATATGAATAATAAGTTTTTTTTATTTCTATTGCTTTTTATTACAACAGTATTCGTCAGCTTTATTTTTCTCAAAAATAATGTAAATAAAAATAAAGTCGAACAAGGTACAGATAGAGAGAGTAGAAACGAAAGGAAAGATATGTATCCCTTAGAGATTGAACAAATGAGGAAGCGTACATATCCTGGAAGTGATATTACTATCGAAGAAACGCTTGCCAACGGGAGTAATTATAAGAGATATAGAGTTTCATATCAGTCGGAGGGTCTTAAAATATACGCACTCATGACTGTCCCAACGGGACCGAAACCAAGTGCTGGATATCCTGTTATTATTTTTAACCACGGATTTATTGCACCCACCCAGTATCGTACTACAGAAAGATACATAGCATATGTTGATGGATTTGCACGTAGTGGATATATAGTTTTTCGCTCGGATTATCGGGGACATGATCAATCTGAGGGTAGAGCAAATGGCGCATATAACTCACCCGATTATACCGTTGATGTTTTAAATGCTCTTGCCTCTATAAAGAAATATACGAATGCAGATCCAAATCATATAGGTATGTGGGGACACTCAATGGGCGGGTACATTACTCTTCGTAGCATGGTTATAAACCACGACGTAAAAGCGGGAGTAATCTGGGCTGGAGTTGTGGCGTCATATCCTGATTTATTATCTAAATGGAGAAGACAAACAAATCTCCCGAGTGTTTTTCCTTCAACTTCTGTAAGAGGTGGATGGAGAAATGACCTAGTTCAAAAATATGGAAGCC
>CAZYQZ010000118.1:0-4569 GCA_964649915.1 uncultured Gammaproteobacteria bacterium
AGCTTTCTCTGGCTTGGGCGTGGTCGTGGTCCGGGGCGTGGTCGCTGTCATGGTCGTGGTCGCAGTCGTGGTCGGATTAACTATTTAACCAGATGGAGGATTGTATGACCTGTCCACGTTGTGCCGGTCTGATGCTGACGCATCGCCATACCGATTACGATGAGAAAGGGGCGTGGTATGCCCAGTGCCTGAACTGCGGGCACCATACCGATGCCGTCATGGAGGCAAACCGGCGCTTGAGCTATGCCCAACTCAGCGCCATGCGCGTCAACCGAGTCTATGGCCTGAAAGAACCACGGCCACATGAGGTGGAAGCATGAGCACGATTTACGCCGATCCCAGCGACGATTTCAGCCTCCCGAAACGGGCCACGGTGCGGGATGATGTGGACCGTGACCCGAACGGGTATATTAACTGTTACAATGACCTGTTCCTGCAACCGGACCAGAACGAGGACGAGGCCGACGAAGAAGGAGAACTGGACTTTGGCGGCTTGATGATGCTGCCCAGCGTGGAGGATGACGATGATCTTGTCTAAGATGGTCACGGTTGAGTTGGAGGTCCAGGTCGATTACGAGGAGGACAATTTCGGGGACAAAACCCCGCGGGGGATTCATTGCCAGACCGTAGCCCCGGTGCCGGTGCGGGATTGGGCCGCACGCATGGCCTGGGTGAAGGTCGCAGGAGGCAAAGCATGAGCCGTAGCGATGTGAGCCGATTGCTTCCCTGTCCGTTTTGCGGAGGGGGGACCACTGAAATTCGCATGAATGGGCAATCCTGGTTAGGGACGGCCTATTCAGAACCGATCAGTGTATCAGTGTGTCACTGGTGCGATCAGCTCCCCGGTCCTTCCAGGATGATCGAAAGGATCGGGCGAGATACCGAGCAGGCCATTGAAAGGTGGAACATGAGGGGAGGCAAAGTATGAGCCATACGTATCCAGTGACGACGCAAATTCAGTGCATTCTGACACGGCACGGGATGGCCCCGGAACGGTATCAGCGGCTGATTTCTGACCTGATGCGGTACGTGTATGATGAAAAGGAGAAGTCGGTCGATGAAGTGCTCGGACAGCCATTTGATGCGAAGATCACGGCCTTTGCCGAGCAGGTGGATAAGCTCCATGACGAGATTCGCGACGAGATTCACGCAGTACACCTTGACATCCCGCGTGCGAAAGAGGACACTAATGCGTGACCAGACCACAATTCGACGCGATCTTTGCCGAGCTGTATGACGGACTCGTTCGCCAGGCCGGACGGGCCTGGAGCCGGGACGAGGGCCAGGATGTGGTGCATCAGGTCTATTGCCAGGTCGTCACCAGCGAAGCGTACCTGGAGAAAGGGAGGGGGCTGAAAGAGGCGCGACAGTGGCTCTTGTGCCGGATCGCGCTCCAGGTCAAGCAACAGAAACGGAACCGGCACGGGCGACGGGAACGCCCGTATTGCGAGAAGGAGGATAATGATGAAGCTGAGTGAAGCGATTTTATTGGGGAGTGTCGGGACGGAGCAGAGTTATGGGTGCAAGGCGATTCTGCCGAACGGAAAGGCAACGTGCTCGCTCGGGGCCGCGTTGTTTGCGGTGGGGGATGAGGTGCGTGGGGTTGAACATGGGATGGAGAGAGTGAAGCAATTATGGCCATGGACTACGGTGTATCCGCCTATCAATATCAGCCTTGTGAATATTTGCCGATTGTGCCCAAATGACACCTATCCTGTGTATTCCATCATCTGGCGCTTGAACGACATCGCCAAGTGGACGCGGCCGCAAATTGCGGCGTGGGTGGCCGAGCTGGAAAAGGTCTATGACCAGGACCCTGTGCCGGTGGCAGCGCCGGTGCAAGACGCAGTCGAAGTGCAATAACCGATTTTAACCAAGGAGACGACGATGCAGGACGACAAGGAACCGAAAACCGAAGACTTGACCGAGATGTTGCAGGACGGGGTGCTGACGAATCCGTCCGATAAAGCCCTGTTCAAGGGCGATGACCTGAAGGCCGGTGACATTACCGTCACCATTCGCGGAGCGAAGAAGCGCAAGTTCCTGGACAGCGACGAAACCGCCTGGATCTTGTTCTTTGAAGAAGTGGACAGTGGCCTGAAGCTGAACAAGACCCGGACGGAACAGCTCTTTACCTTGATGGGCACCAATAACATTGGCGAGATGGTCGGCAGGCCCATCACCTTGACCTATGACCCGAACATTGTCATGTCCGGGCGCAAGGTCGGTGGCGTGGCCTTGAAACGGGCGGAAGAGACGCTGGTGTAAGAATGGCGATGCCCTATCAACCGTACCGCTTATCGTAGAGCGTGCTGCAAAGATAGGATGGCCAATACAAGCGCGGGAGATGGCCAGCATGAAACCTCTTCACAAGAGAGGGATAAGCGGCTCCCTGCAAGGCTGGATGGCCCGCGCCCAATTGGAGATGATGATGGATACTGACCTTATCACAATCGGCACCATTCCTGTCCCGGTGCGGGCCCAGGAGCCCCTGGTGGCGAACCAGATCACGGCCTATCTCGAACAACATGAGAAGGCGCTGAACCAGACCATTCTCGATGACATGGTCGAGGCGTTCCGGCGCAAGGTCGTGAAGCAGCTCATGAGCACGCGCAATACCCGCAAGGGCCATGAATCCTGCACAGTCTATAGCGGGGCTTGTGCGCGAAAGTCTCGGTATCAGTTCGATGGCGTCGAAGGCGAACCGATCAGGGCCCGGTCCGTGCTCAAGTTCTTGATGGGCGACACGATTGAGCTGGACGTGATCGGCGTGGCGCAATTGGCAGGTGTCGATCTGTCCATGAACAATGCCGATTTATGGATCATGGGACGGGATGGGGTCAATGTCCAGGTCCATCCTGACGGCCTGGTGCGAGCGAATGGTCGATCCTATAACGTGGAAGTCAAGTCCTGTGACACGCGCACGTTCGATGCCTGGGACAAGAACGGGGGGCCGGACGATCAATGGGGCTACCTGACCCAAGCCAGCGTCGAGATCGCGGCGTGGCGCGAAGCAGGCTATGACGTGGACAGTACGTGTTTTATCGCGGTATCAACTGGATCACGCCAAGGGTCGGTGGCCGAATGGGTCATCCCATACGAGCAGAAGTTAGTGGATGCGTGGCATGACAAACGCTCACTGGCTCGCGGCGTTGAATTGCCTCCTCGTCCGTTCGAGGCCGTGCCGGAACTGGAATTTGCGCGTGGGAAAGCACTCGACGCAATGGCCTTCGCGCACGGTACCCCTGTGGCTCGGCTGGACAAGAACGGCAAGATTATCGGCTATGACGTGCCCACCGGTCGGATGATCTTGCCCACATACTGCGGCTATTGCGCGTACAAGGCCCCGTGCTGGCCAGGGGCGGTGCTGGATGCGGACGATGGCCGTCCCGTGTGGACCGTGCAGGTCGAGAAGCAAGTCAACGGCCCGTCAGTGCCGACGAACTGACCAGGTTGGGGAGCCTGCGTTCCGGTTCCTGTCCCTGTGATAGAGGTGTCCGGGGGCAGGAACCAGGAATTGATCCCGAAGGAGATTGACATGACGGACAGTGAGAGAAAGATCTTTTACCTGAAAAGTATGGTCCTCACGTACCAGTACAACGAGAACGGCACGAAGACGGTCGTAGACGTGGACTGGGATGAGCTGTTTAATTATTTTGAGAAGCTTGAGCGGAGAATGACACAGCAGGAGGTGAGATAATGAGCCGACCCATTCATTTTATCCATGACTCGCTGCCGATCTTTACGTTGGCCACGAACCAGTTGGCCGAGACGGTCCAGGCCCGTGCCCAGGACCAGGCGCAGATCCAGGACCTGGCCCAGTGGGTGGTCTTGGGCGTGACGGTGACGCTCTGCTTGCTGGCGTGGGGGATGTAACGATGAACATTGCGAAACACTTCACGATGCCAGAACTGGTCAATAAGAAGCCGTCCACTATCGGAGAATGGGCGGCGAAGGACCAGCGCGGGGCCGGGCGCAGGAGCCGCCTGGCCAGCGCCGGGACAGCCAAGGCGAAGGCCCTGCTCCAGAGACTGGACAGGGGAAAGGTGAGGCCATGAGCGGCTGGACGGTGCGGCGGTGGAAACCAGTGGGGAAAGTTATTGTTACTGCACCGATGGGAAATAGTTCTATTGGGGCAGGTTTTAGCGAGCAACGATTATTATCTGGCAGTGATGAAATTGTCCTTGCCTCCGACTACGACGCGCTCCGCACGCAGGCGCGGGAACTGGCGGAGGCGCTAGCTGATAATCGAGAATTGCTCTGCCCATATTATTACGGGACAGAACAACGGGCAGCATGGCTCTTACAAGATGAAGCGTATCAACGTGCCCAGGCGGTGCTGAAGGATGGGAGATGAATAACAAATTTTGGATCGTCTGGAACTTATGCGGGACGGTTTTGTGCGCCTATTTTGCGTGGGGATTTGAGGCAGCGATGTCGATGCTCTGTCTCTGTGCACTCATTTTACATGGAGTGTCGTGGATTCACGGGGGCAAGCTATGATCGCCCGCCGCCAGTTGACGATTCGACGGTGCTTCATGAAAACAGAAGGCAGATTGTTGCGTGGGT
>CAZYQZ010000119.1:0-4531 GCA_964649915.1 uncultured Gammaproteobacteria bacterium
CTGGACCAGAAGCACCAGTTGATCCTGTTGTACCTGTTGAACCACTTGGGCCGTTTGCACCGGTTGGTCCAGTTGCACCTGTAGGACCTAATTCTCCAGTTGACCCAGTTGATCCAGTACTACCTGTTACCCCGGCAAATCCAGTTGCTCCCGTACTTCCAGTTGACCCAGTTGGTCCAGTGATTCCTGTTGCCCCAGTTGCTCCCTCCGGACCTGACGCGCCTGTCCCTCCAGTTGCACCGGTTGCGCCAAGAACTCCTGTTCCACCCGTTGCGCCCGAAGGACCTGTTTCACCCGTTGCACCAGTTGTTCCTTTTGGACCTGTATATCCAGTTCCTCCTGTTGACCCTGTAGGGCCTTGAAATCCTGTTGCTCCAGTTGTTCCTGTCGGACCAGTTTCACCCGTGGCACCCGTAGTTCCTGTCGGTCCAGCACTTCCTGTCGGGCCGGTTGTTCCCGTTGGACCAACATTTCCTGTCCCTCCTGTTGCCCCAGTTGGTCCGATCTCTCCCGTACTTCCAGTTGGCCCAGTTGGTCCAGTTTCTCCCGTTGCGCCAGTTGATCCAGTTGGACCAATTTGACCGGTCGGACCAGTAAATCCTGTTGCTCCTGTTGTTCCCGTTGATCCAGTGGCTCCAACTTCGCCTGTGGCTCCAGTTCCACCTATAGATCCAGATCCGCCACCTCCACCGCCTCCACCAATTCCACCAGGGGTAATAGAGGCGAGATCATCATTATTAATAATTAAAAGATTTGAAATTGCGCTGTAACCACATGCAAAACTTGCGTACCCATTACTTTGGACTGGTACGTCATTTTCATATGGAGTAGAGAGGTTGACTCGACCATTATCTATATTGAAACGAATGGTTCCCTCGATGAAACTTATATATCCGTGATGCCAACTCTGCGGTTCCAGTGTCCAGTTAGACTGTGTTAGTTTCGTACAACTTGGCGAGACAGTTGAAGAACAGAGTGGTACTTGTAAACTTGCTGCTTTTGATTGAAGACCAAATGTATTTTGAGGAGAGAAAATACTAGAGGAAAACGAATTCGTTGAAAAAGACGTATCTGTACTAGTAGTATCAACATCGCTACCCTGTGCATCACCAATCTTAGGAGTCCCCCCGGTTCCTCCCGGAGTCTCGCTACATTTGTAGATCGCTGCATCTCCGGCAGTATCCCAACTAAACAAGTAGTATTTCGATCCGTCACTATTTATATTAACCTTTGTGTTTACTGGGCCATCACCACTTTTAAAATTAAAATCAAAGGATGTTTTTTTTGTAAAGTCAAAGGTGGTAGGAAGCGTATCTCCATAGGTTCCATAAATTCCTAATCCTCCATCATAGATCAAGCTTCCGACATGAAGTGGAGTAGTTATATCAACAGCGTTTGCTGAAGTAGAAAGGGCAGATCCCACAACTAGATTTCCTGTCAGATAAAGATTGGCCTGTGAGTCGACGTAAAACTGATTGGATAGGCTGCTGCCAGAGCGAAGATCAAGCAGGTTGTATCCAGTATTTTCTGCAGGAACCTCACCATAGTACAGTGCACCAGCTGAGATTGAGGGGGAAGATGCATTAATAAATCCTTTGCCATTAGCTGGAACAAGCCCTGTAAATGTAAGATTTACAGCTCCAGTTCCATCAGGACTAAGATTGATATCACCGTTTGATGATGGGGGGGTTTGAATAGTGACGCTTTGACCCTCAATAGTAAGTGGTCCATTTGTTGCCACTATTTTTGCAGAAGAAGCGGCGATTGCTAATTGTCCATCTTTATCAATCACCGGAATACTTGCAGGGACAGCGGGAGAGGCAGGGGCAAATCCTTGTAGTGTTTCACTATTGAGTGCATAGGCAACCGTTGCGATTCTTTGACGAGGAACCGCTTCTTCATCCCCATTTACTGTGATTCCCAGATATACTTGTGAATTTTCGCTAAAAACAGATGCCGGAATTTCAGAACCACACTGTTCACCAATCGTAGTATAGAAATTACCATTTTGATCTGGATTGATATTACATACATCAGTAGAGTATAGTTCGTTACCTTCTGTTGGTTGATCCCATATCCGAAAAGAGACTCCAGTTTCTGTTGTAATTGATCCACCAAATTTATCAGACAACTTTCCTTGGAATGATAAAACTCGTTCAGGTCTATTAAGTTCTGAAACAATCGCCTGTGGTTTTTTGGTATTTAGGAAAAACTGTCTGTAAATTCCCACAGACAACGCAGCAATGAATAGAGAGAGGAGTGTAAAGGAGAAATATTTTCCAAAAGGAATAGCGCTTTTTTTTCTTTCTAATTTTAAGAAAGGATTATTCTGACTGTCTTTTTTAGTGTCAGCAGTATAGTTTGCTTTCTGCCAAAAGACATCCTCTTTCTTGACTAATTCAACGATAGAATCGGGTGTTTCAGTAAGAAGAGCATCTGATGTATTTCGTATCATTTTGATATCTGGAATTTCTACAATGTAACCCTTCTGTTTTGCCCATTTGAAGAATTGGTTCAGCGAAGATAACTTACGATCGACAGAAGCTGGTGAAGCGTGGAGATATGAAAAAAGATACGCCTTAAAGCGTACGAGAGTGTCAGTATGGATAGAATCAAAAAATCTAGGTGTCAAAGCCTTTATCCTTTTCTATGAAAGAGAAAAATTGAGAAACGTCACTTTTGTAACTGCGTAGAGTTGACCGAGAAACACCCTCTTCGTCTAAGTCGACTATAAATTCATCAAGTAAAAACGAGGCAACAAGGTGATTGATGTTTTTCGCCCCTTTAACTTTTAGGTTGTTATGACTTTCTAAAAAAGTTTTAAATGTTGTTAGCAGTACGATGCGCTCTCTGATAGATGGTCGAGACATTCTGCTGCTGGATAGAAAGACTGAGTATTTCTTTAGAGCTGAGTCAGAGAGGAAAGGGAGAAAATGGACGACATCAAGTTGTTCAACTTTTGCGGAAAGGGTAAAGACTAACCAGTTAACAAAGCCTCGAAAAAAAACCAAATACCTTTTTTCAGTCTTACGAGTGGTTTTAATAGACTTGGTAAACAGGTTAAATATTGCCTCAAAATTATACAAATTATTCATGAATATATATATTTAAAATTTATTACTTAGTTATTCTATTAAGACAATAATAATAAGTCGTGTCAAGAGGGAAATGATATAGTTTAGTAGTATTTGTATAGAGAAATTTTTTAAGTAAAAAACGTAATTGTAGTAGGTGATGTATATTTTCACGATACATTTCACGAATTCCCGCATAGATTTTTAGCTTACTCAAATAGATCAAATTATATTTCGGTTGCCCATAGTACCTTCAAGCTATATGATCTAAAGTGATACACTAAAACGTATAGTTATTTTCTATACGAACAAGAATTGAAATTTGTCTATTTAGCATGTTATAACAATCTAAAGCCAATTGTTTAGCTATAAAAATTTGAAATTAGATTGTGAAGGTGGCCTCAAACGATGCGACCGACCATGCGGGGAATAAAATAGAATTAAAATTTAATAGTTATAAGTTTATATTTTTAATTTTTACTATTTTCTTAGAGTAATTTTTTGAAAAAATTTCTTAATCAGATTAGGAGGGATCTATGATTAAATTGGCAGATGATAGTATAGTTTGCTAACAAAATAGAATCATTTTTTTGGCTTAATCTGACAGTTAAAATATTTTTTTCCTCCCTTTTGAACTGGAAATTTGTCTCTAACTATCCTATAGGAGGAAGATATTTATAAAAATATATTAATTGTTTTATTAGTCCTGTAGAAGGTGATTATTGTGTTATATGAACTTTACTATAGGTACGACAAATTGATAGTTGCAAACAATCTTTTACTGGTGTACGTTGTACATATATGGATATAGATAATCATACCTCCCAGCCACAGAATGGACTATTGAGACAAGTCGTTTTCATTAGTATTTTCTTTCTTATTAGTCTTTTTTTCGGTATATATTTACTATCTCAACGAGTTGTTTTTCAGGGCAAAGCCTCGAACAAAAAAGAGGTTTCATTAGAAAACTCATATATTTTTGCCTCACCTTTATCTGGTTGCTCAGATGGGCAATCGAGAGTGAGAATAACAGTTTTTGTTTTAGACTCTACTGGGCTGGGGGTAGGAGGAAGAATGGTAAAGATGGACCTTTCATCTGAGGTTATAATCGATGCTGTACAAGAGTCTACAGATACTTTTGGCAGGGCGTTCTTTGACGTTGCATCGTCTACTGAACAGGTTGTCCCCATCGCTGGTCTTATAGACGGAGTACGATTACCATCTACACTTTCCGTTTCATATGCACCATCTTTTTGTGGTGCAAAGAGGTGATCGTGAGCGCTACCGCAGCAGACCAAACTATCAAGATATATGTAAGTAGGAGGAAGGTTTTTGAGAAGATTGGTAATATCAGCGTCAGCGTTTTACTCTTTGGCGTGAGTGAACCTTCATAACTACCTACGGAGTACATCCTGAATTTTCCTCGAGATGTTTCTGGAAGAGTGATGCTATAGTTT
>CAZYQZ010000120.1:0-4512 GCA_964649915.1 uncultured Gammaproteobacteria bacterium
AGCGTGCCGGCCAGCTTTACGGCATGGGCCTCATTGGCGGTTTCTGCCACCTCTATATCGGCCAGGAGGCCGTCGTCGTCGGCCTTCAGTCTTGCTGTAAGCCGGGCGATTCCATCATCACCAGTTACCGCGATCACGGCCACATGCTGGCGTGCGGCATGGACCCGAAGGGCGTCATGGCCGAGCTGACGGGCCGTAAGGACGGATACTCGAAGGGCAAGGGCGGCTCGATGCACATGTTCAGCCGCGAGAAAGGTTTCTACGGCGGCCACGGCATCGTCGCGGCGCAGGTTCCCATCGGCGCGGGCCTCGCTTTCGCGCACAAATACAAAGGCGACGGTGGTCTCGCGATGGCCTACATGGGCGATGGCGCCTTCAATCAGGGCCAGGTCTATGAGTCTTTCAACATGGCGTCGTTGTGGTCGCTACCGGTGCTGTTCATCGTCGAGAACAACAAGTACGGCATGGGCACCTCGGTCGAGCGCTCGACCGCCGGCGGCGATCTCGCCGCGCGTGGCGAGCCGTACAAAATGAAGACGATGGTCGTGGACGGCATGGACGTGCTCGCTGTGCGTGAAGCGGGCCTTGAAGCCGTCGAGTACATCCGCGCGGGCAACGGCCCGGTGCTGATGGAAGCCAAGACGTATCGTTATCGCGGCCACTCCATGTCCGACCCGGCGAAGTACCGCACCAAGGAAGAACTGGAGAAGATGCGCGCCGAGCATGACCCCATCGATGGTCTTCGCGCGAAGCTGATCTCCATGAAGGCCGGCGACGAAGAGTCGTTCAAGGCCATGGACAAGGAGATCAAGGATATCGTCCTTGCCGCCGCCGAGTTCTCGCAGACGAGCCCGGAGCCCGATCCGTCGGAGCTCTGGACCGATGTGCTGGTCGCTTAAGGGGAGGGTGTAGATATGTCCGTTCAAATTCTGATGCCCGCCCTGTCCCCGACCATGACCGAAGGCAAGCTCGCCAAATGGCTCGTGAAGGAAGGCGACAAAGTTCAGACCGGCAAAGTCATAGCCGAGATCGAGACCGATAAAGCCACCATGGAAATGGAAGCCGTGGACGAAGGCGTCATGGGCAAGATCCTCGTCGCCGAAGGCACCGAAGGTGTCGCGGTGAACGTGCCGATCGCCGTACTGCTGGAAGAAGGCGAAAGCGCCGCGAATATTAAAGACGCGCCGGCGGCCGCTCCGGCGCCGAAAGCCGAAGCCGCGCAAGAAGCCAAGGCGCCTGCGCAACCCGCGCCGCCGCCGCCCGCCGCCGCTCCGGCCCCGCAGGGCAGTATTCCGACGGGTCCGACCAAGATGCAGACCGTGCGCGAAGCCTTGCGCGACGCCATGGCTGAAGAGATGCGCGCGGATGACCGTGTATTCCTCATGGGTGAAGAAGTCGCCGAATATCAGGGCGCCTACAAAGTCAGCCAGGGCCTGTTGCAGGAATTCGGCGCGCGCCGCGTGATCGACACGCCGATCACCGAGCACGGTTTCGCCGGTCTCGCGGTCGGCGCGGCGTTCGGCAACCTGAAGCCCATCGTCGAATTCATGACCTTCAACTTCGCCATGCAGGCGATGGATCACCTGATCAACTCGGCCGCCAAGACGCTCTACATGTCCGGCGGCCAGATGGGCAGCCCGATGGTGTTCCGCGGCCCGAACGGCGCCGCGGCGCGTGTCGGCGCGCAGCACAGCCAGGACTTCGCGAGCTGGTACGCGCATGTGCCAGGTCTCAAAGTTCTTTCGCCGTGGTCGGCGGAAGATGCGAAGGGCCTTCTGAAAGCTGCGATCCGCGATCCGAACCCGGTCATCTTCCTTGAAAACGAAATCCTGTACGGCCAGAGCTTCCCGGTTCCGGAAGGCGAAGTGGTGATTCCGATCGGGCAGGCCAAGATCGAGCGTCCGGGGAAGGACATCACCCTGACCGCTTATTCGATTATGGTCGGCAAAGCGCTGAAGGCCGCCGAAAAATTGGCCGAAGAAGGCATCGACGCGGAAGTCATCAATCTGCGCTCGATCCGTCCGCTCGACATCGACACCATCGTCGCCTCGGTGAAGAAGACCAACCGTCTCGTGAACTGCGAAGAAGGCTGGGTCACATGCGGGATCGGTTCGGAAATCGCCGCGCTCGTCATGGAACAGGCGTTCGACTATCTCGACGCGCCCGTCGGCCGCGTGTGCGCCAAAGACGTGCCGCTGCCGTACGCCGCGAACCTCGAACAGATGGCGCTGCCGCAGGTGGAAGACATTGTCGCCGCCGCGAAAGCGGCCATGTACCGGTAGAGCGAGGGCGCCATGTCCACACAAATCCTGATGCCAGCGCTTTCGCCCACGATGACCGAGGGCAAGCTCGCCAAGTGGCTGAAGAAAGAAGGCGATAAGATCAAGAGCGGCGACGTGATCGCCGAAATCGAAACCGACAAAGCGACCATGGAAATGGAAGCCGTGGACGAGGGGGTTCTGGGCAAGATCCTGATCCCCGAAGGCACGGAGAAGGTTTCGGTCAACGAACCCATCGCTGTCCTGCTCGAAGAGGGCGAGAAGATGGGTGCTGCTCCTGCACCAAAGGCGGCCGCTCCCGCCGCGCCTCCTGCGCCGAAGGCCGAAGCGAAACCCGCCGCTGCGCCCGAGCCGCAAGCGGCGCCAGCTCCTGCGCCGAAGGCCGCCGCGCCGGCCGCTGCGCCTGCGCCCGCAAAGGCGAAGGGTGAGCGTATCTTCATCAGCCCGCTCGCCCGTCGTTTAGCCAAAAACGCCGGCCTCGATCCGGCCGACCTCACAGGTTCCGGCCCGCGTGGCCGCATCATCCGCGTGGACGTCGAGCGCGCCATCGCGGGCGGTGTGAAGAAGAAGCCCGCTGCCGCGGGTGCTTCGGGTACCGTCGATATGTTTGGCCAGCCTTACAAGGCGCAGCCGAACAGCGGTGTGCGCAAGACCATTGCCAAACGCCTTACGGAATCGAAATCGACAATCCCGCACTTCTATCTGTCGCTCAATTGCCAGATCGACGAGCTTCTGTCGCTGCGCAAGAAGCTGAACGAGCGCGCCGAGGGCGAGATGAAGCTGTCGGTGAATGACTTCGTGATCAAGGCCGTCGCGCTGGCCTTACGTAAGGTGCCGCAGGTCAACTCGAGCTGGACCGAAGACGCCGTGCTTCTGTACGACAACGTCGATATTTCCGTCGCCGTGGCGACGCCAGATGGCCTCATCACACCGATCATCCGTAACGCCGATCAGAAGAGCGTGGCGCAGATCTCGACCGAGATGCGCGACCTCGCCTCGCGCGCCAAGGCGAAGAAGCTGAAGCTGGATGAATTCCAGGGCGGCGGCTTCTCGATCTCGAACCTCGGGATGTTCGGCATTAGCGAGTTCCAGGCGATCATCAATCCGCCGCAGTCGGGTATCATGGCCGTCGGTAAGGGCGAGGAGCGTGTGGTCGTGAAAAACGGCCAGATGGTCGTCGCCAATGTCGTGACGTGCACGCTGTCGTGCGACCACCGCTCGGTCGACGGTGCGGTTGGCGCCGAGTTCATGCAGGCCTTCCAGCGCATCATGGAAGATCCCTTGCGGATGCTGCTCTAGGACGCGACGAACATGACCGAACAGCACACCTTTGATCTGATCGTCCTGGGCAGCGGCCCGGGCGGTTACACTGCGGCGATCCGCGCCGCTCAGTTGGGCATGAAGACCGCCATCGTCGAGCGCGAGCTGCTCGGCGGTATTTGTCTGAATTGGGGATGCATCCCGACCAAGGCGCTTTTGCGCACGTCGGAGATCTATCACCTGATGCAGCACGCCAAGGACTACGGCCTGAAAGCCGACAATGTCGCTTTCGATCTCGACGCCGTCGTGGAGCGTTCACGCGGTGTCGCCAGCCAGCTCAACGGCGGCATCAAACACCTGATGAAGAAGAACAAGGTCACGGTGTTCGAAGGCCACGGTAAGCTAGCCGGGAAGGGCAAGCTGTCAATCACCAAGGACAATCAGCCGGTCGCCGATCTTTCCGCCAAACACATCATCCTGGCGACGGGCGCGCGCGCGCGCGATCTGCCTGGCATGGAAGCCGATGGCAACCTCATCTGGTCGTATCGTCATGCGCTGGTCCCGAAGGTGTTCCCGAAGACCTTGCTGGTCATTGGCTCGGGCGCTATCGGCATCGAGTTCGCGAGCTTCTTCCAGACCCTCGGCAGCAAAGTCACCGTCGTCGAAGTGATGGATCGCATCCTGCCGGTCGAAGACGCCGAAGTGTCGGCCTTCGCCCATAAGCAGTTCGAGAAGCAGGGCATGGTGATCCGTACGAAGGCCGGTGTGAAGGCGTTGAAGAAAAACGCCAACGACGTCACGGCGACCATCGAGCAGAACGGCAAGACCGAAGAGTTGACGTTCGAGCGCGTGATCTCGGCCGTTGGCATCGTCGGCAATGTCGAGAATATCGGCCTCGAGAACACGAAGATCAAAGTCGAGAAAACCCACGTCATCGCCGGCAAGTACTGCGAGACTGACGAACCGGGCATCT
>CAZYQZ010000121.1:0-4496 GCA_964649915.1 uncultured Gammaproteobacteria bacterium
TGGATGATTATGGAGGATTAACTATCGTTGGGAGAGTACTCTCTGCTCTTTTTGATGTTGGAACAATGATTATTGTTTTTCTCACCGCTTCGGAAATTACTACAACGATTATGACTTCTCACCAAACCAAAACAGAGTCAAATAAAAAAACCTGGATCTCCCTCTTTCCTTTTCTTACTATGTTTTTCTATGGGGTTTCCGTTCTCCCCATACAGCTTTCACATTTTTATGCTGTCGATACATATCTGACTTTTTTTATCACCTTTTCATTTTATCTCCTCACTCGAATACTTCTGCTGAATAATGAGGCAAGCCCTGCGTTCGTGTTTCGTACTATCTTACTGGGTATAACGTTTGGACTCGCGCTTGCTTCCAAAATTTCCGCCATCTATTTCTCCCCTATTTTGTTTTTGGGTTTTTTATACTTACTTTTTTTGAAAAAAAAACTCAAAGTAGTGATGGTACTTCCCTTCGTATTTCTTATTGTTACCTATTTTTCCCTGCGCATTGCCCAACCATACTTATTTGCACATCCAAATGTATTCGACGTTTCAATCAATTCTAAGATAGTAGATAATTGGAAACAGCTTAAGTCGTTCGACAATCCTAATGGGTATTTTCCTCCGGGTGTTCAATGGATCACTACCAAACCGTATATATTTCCCTTAAAAAATTTCCTTTTTTGGGGAATGGGGCTTCCTCTTGGGGTTCTTTCACTTTCTTCAGTGACCGTTATAAGCCTGACAGCGATACTGCAGTTTATAAAAAGGAAGAATTATTTTAGTCAGAAAGAACACTTTATTGTGCTTTTGATGCTCTCGTGGGTATTGTGCCTTTTTATATACCAAGGTAGCCAGTTTGTAAAAGCTATGCGGTATTTTTTTCCACTCTACCCTTTCCTTTGTCTACTTTCAGCCTGGTTATTCTCACACATCAATACAAAAAAATTAACCATAATTCTTCTGTGTTTATTTACCGTGGTATTTTTGCTCATTTATCCTATCTCATTTCTCTCTATCTACAATCATGACAATTCTCGTATTCAAGCATCTGAATGGATATATCAAAATATCCCAAAGGGAAGTTCTCTCTCTTCAGAAGTATGGGATGATCCACTACCTTTAAATCTACTAAATAATTCTAATGGCGAATATAAAGGTGTTTCTTTTCCTCTATATGATATGGATAATGAAAAAAAGTGGCAAGAAATGGCGGATAAATTAGATCATACAGATTACATTATTCTTTCCAGCAATAGACTCTACGGGTCCATCCTAACGATTCCCCAACGATATCCTTTAACAAGTCGATATTATCACGCGTTATTTGACGGATCACTCGGATTTGAAAAAGTTGCTGAATTCACATCCAGACCAACATTTCCTATCCCTCTTTTACATCTATGCCTTACACCACCTGGCGTACGATATGGAATTGTCGCAAGAAAAACCCAAGAATGCTTGTCTGAAGGGATAAGTTTTGTAGATGACTATGCTGATGAAACATTTACTGTGTACGATCATCCGAAAGTAAGTATTTTCAAAAAAATTAAAACAGTAGACTACACCAGGTTTTTTTATCCAAGTAATTAGCATCCTCTTACTTTTCCAATACGTGAAGGGATACGAAAACAATATTTCCGTCTGGGGCGAAGTGTTGATAAATAGGATACGCCGGATAACAACTTGCAATATGTTTTATAACATCCGGCTCCGCTGGATTTATGATGATATAGAGTGGTTTGTCTTTCGGAATTCCCGAACATGTTTTAAATGGGGCTACATGAAAGTTCTTCTCATCTCGATGTTTTTTGCTAAGTGCATAATATACCCCCATAGCTTCTGGTTGCCCCCATTCCCCCCAACAACAAGATGTCATATATATGTGACTGTTTGAAGCATACCTATCTATATTATCTGCAATAATACGACCAAAAGAAGTGTTGTGATTCGGCAACCCCCCGATGAATAAGAAGAAATATCTATGTAGGTTGATAAAAGTCATAACGCCTACCAAGAACCCACATAGCGTACTTGCAAACAATACCGTGGTTTTTTTCTTCATCAGCATGCATAACCAGTACATTCCATAGGCAATAAACATATATACAAATGGTGTCGCTCCCAGAGTTCGAGAGGCACTTGGGACTTCTCCCGGCTGATTAAATACCAGAAGTGACGGTAGTACAAGGACAACAAGTGGTACTAATCCAAAAAAAGTTGCCTTTTTCCAATCACGAATTAAGAATGTTCCAATACCCAAGATGAAAAATGTTCCTGATACAATGTCCAACTGAGGTAGTGAAGAAACATTACTACGAAAGACAACGTCTCCACGAAAATGAAACATGGAAAGTCCATTTATGAGATTTCGTTGGAACTGCTTGAGCAACTCATCCTTACTCTTTTGTGTAAAAACATGTCCACCAATATATCCTTTTGTAAAGTTGTCCTTATCCGTACGGACAATTCCAAGAAATGGAACCAGGAAGATCAAGAATAAAAGTGCCGTCACAACGAGCAAACGAATCCTACTTATAGAATATGGTAATTTTTCCGCGGTACATATGTATCCTATGATAAGCAGACATATAAGAGGAGGTAGGATAAAGGTTTGGGGGTATATATACCACCCCAAACTGGCAGTAAATATACACAGACTGAGCGCTCGTCTGCTTCTTGTCTTTGTTTCTATCCAACAATACAGAAAGTAAAACGACAAAACGGTGACAAACGGAATAATTATCTGAGAATTTCCAAGCCTACTAAATATAAGAACCCATGAAGAAAACGACATTATGAGAACTGTTAATAGACCAACTTTTTTGCCAACAAGTTTTCGAACGAAGTGATAGGAAACAGCGAGTGTTAAAAGACTGATAATTCCACTTGCAATTTTTAGCGTAAGATAACTTTCTCCTAAAACTAAAACAATTGGTGAAATCACATAGTAATAGAGAGGACCTGGGGAAAGTATAAAATCAAATGGCCATTTTCCTGAAAATATGCGAGCTAGATACTGAAAGATAATTACAATATCACCATATATTTCTCCAGGCATTTGGTCGATTTTGAAAAATCTGCAAATCGAAGCGAAAAGAATAAGAAGTAAAAAAAATACAAATTTTTTTTTAATTTTCATTTTCTCAGCACGTAAAAAATTGCCCCTGAGTTCTGTGGTTCTGTATTTTTTGAGATAAGGGAAATGAAATATTCAAGTGAGAATACCTTTTCCCAAAAAAAAGAAAAAATAACCCATCTACTAAACAACAAATGACTTACTATATTTGGAATAGATACATAGTGTAGAAGATCAATCCATCGACATGCTTCTGGGGTTAAGTGACCTATTATTTTCTCAATTCGTAATCCTCTCTTTTGAAATGTATTATCCCACTGCTGTTTAGACAACAGGTTTATATGCACTTGTTTCTTACGCATCCACCGTTCGTAACTTTTTCCAAAAAAAATACTGAAAAATAAATTTTTCTCCCATGGTTTTGCCATCACAGTAGTGATAAAGATCCCTCCTGGCTTCATCACTCTATGTATTTCTTTTAGAACTACATCAAGATCCGCGACATGTTCAAATACAGAATTGGATATTACTGTTGTAAAGTGATTGTCAGGATATGGTATTTTTTTACCGTCATAGATAACGAGCTTTTTATAGATTCCCAAATTTCTCGCCTCTTCAATTCTACTTTCTTTTACATCTAAGCTAACGTCGATGTCCTTCATTTTATTTTGACTTAGTACAACTTGCGCAAAAAACCCATCTCCACACCCTACATCGAGTACTGGTCGCTTCAGAGGTAAATAGTTCTGATAAAGATACGCTTCCTTTGCACGAAGAAATGATAGGAATACTGGTCGCTCACGAACATAGAGACGTAAAAAATCAACTAATTGCATAGTATTTTTTCGTAAAACTGGATTGTCTTCTCTAGTGAAAAAATGGTAGGGATTACATCTGAACGTACGGTATATTTTTTTTTATTTTGTAGAATTTTACTAATTGCTCGGGAAAGTTGTTGAGAATCTTTTGGGGGAACTATTTCTCCCATATGTGTCTCTCTAACTACCATTCTTACACCTGGCAAATCCGTAGTAATTACTGGTACCCCCATCATCATTGCCTCTACCTGGACCATACCGAAGCTTTCAGTGGAGTTAATAGAAGGAAGAACCAAAACATCGATGAGAGAATAAAACGATCCCATGCTCTGGGGAGGTATCTCCCCCAGAAGCACGATGAATTCAGCATACTCTTTTATCAAACCTAAAATTCTTTGTTTATATTTCTCTTCTCCAACAGGATCTATTGATCCTGCAAGAACTATTGTAAACTTTTTATTCCCCATTTCTGTCTGTATCTGGGGAATTGCTTCCAATAAATATTCAATTCCCTTTTCCGCTGCAAGCCTTGCTGCTACACCGATAATAAATCCGGCATTTTTTCCTATTTTATCCTTGATATATTTTTGTACTCTATTA
>CAZYQZ010000122.1:0-4448 GCA_964649915.1 uncultured Gammaproteobacteria bacterium
GCATGAGAGTCTGACCCGTTTCCAACAACTGTAATGTAAAATTTATCTCCCGGATGAAAATCTTTCAATTGTTCAATTGTCAAAAGTGCGCTCTGCGTATACGTGGTATCTCTATAAAATTTAATACTAATACATTGCGGAATAGGTGATGTGATTGTAGGAGAAGGAGCTCCAGTAATTGTCGGAGATGGTGTACGTGTCGGAGAAGGTGATGGTCCAGGTGTAAGTGTCGGTGTTACTGAAGGAGGATTGGTAGAATAAGACGCAGTTTTCTGACAGTTTTGGCTTGACGCAGATTTTCCGCTCCCATCAGTGACTGTTGCTGTAAATGTCCATACTTGTCCATTTATAAGATTGGCTGGAGCGATCCACTCCGCCTCACCGTCGATATCCCCATTTTTAGTGATCGTTATAGATCCGTTTTTCCCAGTACTTTGAGAAACTTCTACTTTCCATGTATACGGACCTTTTCCATCTTTTGCCTTTAGATTAATTATTTTTTTCTCACCCGGTGTAGTCACGGCATTGGGTCCTGGAATATTCAAACTAAGACACGATACTGGAGTTTGGACTGGTGTACTGGTTGGCGCTGGTGTGTTAGATGGTTTCGGAGGATTGGTTGGTGGTGGATTACAGTTATTACAATTCCATCCTATTGCCCCACCTCCACCGTTAATACTATCTGAGGGACAGTCAATTTGAAAAGCAGAACAATCAGGAGGGTTGCTAAGACCAAAAGAGCAGCTATAATCCTCTCCGCCATTTTTAGAACTGGCATTACATGAGCCAACCTTCGGTCCAGTTCGTGCTCCAACCTTGGCTGTTCTATTATCGTCATTTAAACACTCTGATTCTGAACCATATTTATACGCATTCATTGTAATATCCATTTCTCTGGGTGAAGCTGAAAGACATGTGACAGTGGGGGAGTAGAGTTTGCTTGAATCAGCTTTACTTCTAAGGGATTGGTCTGCACCTGGTTTATTGAGAAAATAAACAGCTACGATAATAATGATGCTTAGTACTCCAACTCCAGTCAGCGGCACAATTAGTTTCCAATTCACTTGTTTTTGGGGTTGCGCAAGTATCGTGTTGCCCTGCTGTGGTGGTTGGGGATTCAAAGCGTTCGGTAAGGAACTAGCTATTGAAGAACCAGCTGGAGGAACCGACGTTTTCTGTGTAAGACTTCTTCTTTTCTTGATAATATAAAAGATTTCAAATAAAAGAATAGCAAAGACGACAAATAGAAGTGCAAGAAAAAGAAGAGGAACGGCAAAAACGGCAGAGAAAAAACTCATCGTAAATCCAGCTTAGGGGATCAAGGATAGGTTGTCAAGCTAAGGTAAGAGTAAAAATTTGAGTCCCAAGAGAACAAAAATGATTCCCATTCCAAGAAAAGTAAACGTAGGAGTGAGAGATCCAGTAACTGGTGGAGTACTTGACGCGATAATTGAAGGTGCGACTGTAAAGATGGGAATTTCAGTTGGAACCTCTGTCGGAAAAAGAGTTGCAGAAGGAGTAGATTCACCTAATACACTTTCACCGCTTTTTAGAACAACAAATTTTCGACTTAGAGCAATGGGTTTTCCGTTTGTATCAACAGTTGAGATATTGATCGTGTGTTCACCAGGTGGAAGGGAGAGTGGAGGAATAAAAGACCACGTTCCGTCGGTGTTTACTGTAATTTTTCCAGTCTGAGGTGTGGAATTGACCGTAATAACAATGCTTTTACCCGGAATACCAACACCTTTTAATAACGGTTTGGTATCAGTTGTTGTTGCTCTTTCCTTTTCTGGAAATACAAAATCTACTTTTTGTAAGAGTTTCGGAGTTACACCAATTGTAGGAGTGGTAATCGATTTTGAAGTTCCCAGTACGTTTGTATTTTTTTCAATGGCTAGTTGATCTTTTGCTTTTCCTTGTAAATTGCGAAAGTCATACGATTTTCCAACAATAATATTTGGAACTGGACTCGAATTTTTGGTATCTGTAAGTACTGTTCCGATTTGGTTTTGATCATAGACAACGTTAATCTGTATGACCTCGGGAGTAGCAAGTTGTGGTCGAGATAATAAATCTTGTGTTCTGCTGTTATTTAATGGAATAAGCCATGTTCCTTCATTCTTTACAATTGCCGAAAGGGGAAGGCTTTTGCCAACAGTTAAATATACAATACTGCCTACCGCTGGTTTATCATCAGCAAGTTGAACCGTTCCGTATGCTGGATCAACTACGAGGGTAGAAGATAGGCGCGGTCCAGTAATCTGTTTGTATGGTTGACCTTGATTATCAAACACCCGATTCGCCGAATTGATACGGTAATTATAGAGTGTATTTTCTTTTAAATTTTTTACTGTAACATGATGGGTGATGTAGTTCTTAGGTTTTCCATCCTCATCTCGATCATCAAGAGCGGTAAACGTAGAACTATTTGCGTCTTTATATGTGACATATCCAATCGTTTCTTTACTTGTCGTCCATGAAACAGAAAATTGATTATCAGAAATGTTCGTCAGATGGATATTTTGTGGAGCAATGATTGGATCAGCGTTTACTGTAGTGGATGTTGTTGAGGTTTCCACGAAAAGAATCCCTCCTCCAATACCAAAAAGAAGGATAAAGAGTGCAACAAGAGTTGGAATCTTCGTTTGTTTCTTGTACATGCATTTAACGTTGTCGTGACTTGATTTTTTCGATTATGGCACTATCAAATTGGGGTGTCAATGGTTTGGTCTGTTCTTCCTGAGCAGCGCTTACTGATGAGGTGTTTGAGGCATGATAAATATCAAATCCAATCCAGGAAACGATTGATAAGAAAATAACTGTAACAAGGATGAGTAACTGTTTATTGTTCATAGTAGCTTCTGGCTTTCAATGAAACTTTAATTTTCCCCTCCGAAGTTGCAAGATTTTGAGAAAGCAAAAGGTCGTCAATTCCTACAATGCGCTGTATGCGTAAAAGCTGGTTTACGTAACTGGTAATTTCAGGGTAGGTTCCCAGTATTCCTATGCTCATAGCAAAGGGGATGAGCTTTCCCTTTTCTTTGGATTTAGAAATGGGAAGTCCCTCCATTTTAAACTGGGTGAGCTCTACGCCAGTATTTTTCACTAGTTGTTCATGGCTTACGATAAGTTGTGTGAAAGCGGGGTTATCAGGAAGTGTTTCAAAAAAAAGGGGAATATCATCCCTAATCTTTTCATATTCAGACTGAGCTTTTACTATATTTGTAATTTTGTCCTCATATCGAGCATTCAGCTGTCGGAGATCTTGGATATCTCGACTCAGAGTTACTGCGGTTGTTAGAGTTGGTTTGATAGCAAAAAGACCAAAGAACGACAAGGTAAGAAGGGAAAAAATCGCACTGATATAAGAAGCGCTTCTTTTATCATCCAATCGTTTGGATAATCGTTGATAACCCCCTGTAAACGGGTTTTGAACTTTTTTTGGCTGTTGGACAGATGACGCCATAATGGTTATGTTTTAAATACCGTAGGTAAAAAACGAACGCCTACTTTAAACGTGATTGTTCCATCAAGCTTTCTTTGAATATCATCAAGAGTAATTTCTTTAAAACGGTTGCTCTGTTTTAAGTATAGAAGAAGACTACTGAGATTGCGAAGATTTTTCCCATTTCCTATAAGGCTAAATTTATCTTCAGAGATTGCTATATCTTTATAGCTAATATCAGTTGGGGTAATATCCTGTAAGAATGTCAGTACATTCGCAACAACGTATTGTTTGGATTCAATAGTCTTAATTTGAAAGAGACGATCTTGAATAATGCGAACTTCATCTTCAACCTCTTTCACCGATGAAAGGAGCGCTTGCTTTTGTTGAATGGATTCTTTCAAATCGACATGTTCACGGTCAAGTTTAAAACGAAGAAAAAAGACTCCTAGTACAACAATTTGGGTGAGAATTATGATGTAGCGACCGTACGTAAGAGCCCATTTGAGAAACTGACCTGCCAACGTTTCATCAAATTCCTCCTTGGGGAGAAGATTAATTTTAAGGGTTGTCTTTGGGGCAGACATCTAAGCATTAAGACTTCTTTTTCTTTAATAATCGCGATAATCTACTTTTCACTCTTGCCGCTTTGTTCTTGTGCAAGATGTTTTTCTTAACACTTTTATCAATTTCTGAGGCTACTTTTTGGAAAAGGGAGTCTGTTGGTTTTTTCTTGAACGCACGAATCGCATCCTTGGCCGCATCTTTTTGGATGATATTAACCAAACGGCGCTTCTTGTCCTGTTTTAATTTCTTTTTTGCTGAACGAATTATTGGCATATATGTATAGTATAGAAAACTCAACCTTTGTGGTCAAGCGAATACTGGCGTAGTATACTAGAAAGAGATCGTATGGTCAAGCTATTTCAGAAGACTGTCAAGACATTTTCCAGTCAGCAACACGGTGTCTTATCAGCCGCATCAATCATTATGATGACGG
>CAZYQZ010000123.1:0-4438 GCA_964649915.1 uncultured Gammaproteobacteria bacterium
ACTGAAGAAAATATTTTTTGAGAAAGAACGAATACGGTTGGAGCCTGCAAACTCTACCATGCCACCCATTTTTACAACTCACGTGCGAATCCAAGGCAAGGTCGTGGGCGTAGTCAGGCGCTATAGCGCAGTCCATTAACAGGATTGTGACGCCGAACTAATAAAGTATTTTTAAAATTTTAGGACTCCCTCATTGAAGGTGTAAAAACCTTAAATATTCACAACCGAGGTCTTTTTTGAAGTGCTCATCTTTGATATTGTTTGATATCTTGACAGTAGGTATGTAGTGTCCTACGATGATTTGTGACGCTATAGATGGGGTAAGAGATAATCACGCAAATTGCGTGTTTTTTAGGAAGAAATATTAATTGAAAACTCGCAGGAAATTTGGAAAAGTATAATTTTGGTGTCAGACTAAAAATGCGATTATTCGATTTGGATAAGCAGTTTAAGGATAAACCTTGTTTTATCCCCTAACCCCCCAACCTTATCCAAGCCGAATGAACGTATTTTGCTTATAGTACAATAGGTGTCGAGACTTAGCAATACTAATTATTAATATATTTCTATATCTTACTAGGTATATCCATTTACTTGTCTTGTAATACTTCAATTCCAGGAAGTGTTCCGTATCGTAGAAATTCCAGCATAGCTCCTCCACCGGTTGATACGTGCGAGATATTATCAAGCAAGCTTTTGTCAGTAATCGTTGTGAGTGTTTCTCCACCACCAACAATGGTGAGTGCATTTTTGCACTTCGCCATAGTTGTTAATATTGTCCGAGTACCATTGGCAAATCTTTCATCTTCAAAAAGTCCCATTGGACCGTTCCAAATAATTGTCTTGGCTTCTTGCATATATGTCGCATATTGTGCCGCTGTGGCAGGACCAATATCATAAATAACATCTTCAACCGAAATCTCGTTATACGGAACCACCTTTGGTTTCCTGATTCTTTGCGCATCAGATACGATGACATCGGTCGGAAGGATGAGGGCGCTGTGCTGTCGAGCTGATTTCCAGAAAAGTACTCGAGCCATCTCAATCATCTCATGATCAACAATTGATTTGCCCATTCCGTATCCCCATGCTGCAAGGAATGTATTTGCAATCGCTCCACCTAAAAGAACTGTATCTCCAACATCAAGAAGTTTCTCTACCACAGCGATTTTCTCTGGGGTCTTGGTTCCACCAATAACTGCAACCATCGGTTTTTTTGGATTTTCTAAGGCTTTGGAGATAATCGAGATTTCCTTATCTAGAAGAAATCCGGCATAAGATGGAAGAAACTCTGGAATTCCAACGATTGAGGCGTGTGCTCTATGGGTAGCGCCAAACGCATCATTCACATATAACTCCGCCATTTTTGATAAATGCTTCGCAAGTTTGCGATCATTTCCTTCTTCCCCTTTGTGAAACCTGAGGTTCTCAAGCAAAATAACACTTGAGTCTTTATTTTTTTTGACCTCTTCAAGAGCGCTTTCTTCCCAAAAATTCGGGACTAGGTGCACTGGTTTACCGAGTAATTCCTGTGTTCTATTTGCAACTACATCCAACGAGTATGTAGGATTGACCGTACCTTTGGGTCTTCCTAAATGACAGGCAAGAACAAGTTTCGCACCTTTTCCTAAAAGATATTTCAGAGTTGGAATCGCTTCTTGAATCCGTATATCATTTGCAATCTTTCCGTTATCTAAAGAAACGTTAAACTCAACTCGAACAAATACCGTTTTTCCGGCAAGGCTTGGAATATCCTTTACGGTTTTTTTCATCATTTGGTGATCCCCGCCTTCTTGCCGATGTATGTTGCCATATCAACTAACCTATTGGTATACCCCCACTCATTGTCATACCAGGCGTAGACTTTTATAAGTGTTCCGCCTTGTACCCCAGTAAGATATGTATCAACAACTGATGAATAGATGCTTCCGACATAATCATGAGATACAAGCTCATCAGGTGAAACGGCAAGTATACCTTTTAGCTCCCCGTCGGCATAGGTTTTAAATGCGCTATTTACCGCATCTATTGAAGTAGACTTCTCTACTTCCACTGTAAGATCAATTAACGATCCGGTTAGAGTCGGAACTCGAAGTGCTTTACAGACAATCTTACCAGCTAATTCCTTATATAACTTCCCGATATCCTTGGCTGATCCGGTAGACGCAGGGATGATAGAGGCAAAGGCACTTCTTCTTAAGCGCGCCTCTTTCTTATGCGAATTATCAAGAAGGTTTTGTGAATCGGTTACGGCGTGCACTGTAGTCATGAATCCTTTTTGAATAGTAAACGATTCGTGGAGAACCTTAACCGTAGTTGAAAGACAATTTGTTGTACACGAGGAGTTGGAAACAACTGAGTCGACTCGCGGGTCAAAGTCTGTTTCATTTACTCCCATGACCAATGTTTTCATGTCATCCTTAGCAGGAGCTGAGACGACTACATACTTGCTATTTTTTAAATGACCCTTCGCGTCATCCTTTGTACGAAATTTACCGGAAGATTCCAAAACTACATCGACATCTTTCCATGGTATAGATGAGGGATCATCGGCTCTATATACTGCAATTTTTTTTCCATCAACTACTAGCGCATCTGTTGCAGCTTCCACGTGCTTATTCAGTGTTCCGTATGTTGAATCGTAGGAAAGAAGATACGCGTGGGATGCAGTGTCGGCACGACTATTGATCGCAGTGAGTTCAACGTCTGGTCGATCTAAAATTATGCGAGCAGCATTTCTTCCTATTCGCCCAAATCCATTTATACCAATTCGAAGTTTTTTCATACGAGTTCTTTCTCCTTTCATAGAGAATATGTTTGTAACAGTATGAAAACGTTCCTAAACTGTACCAACTGTGCGTTAAAAAATCAACTTATTGATTACCAAGTGACTGGTTGACAGCTCGCTTCTCTGACGAAATAACAATACCCCTTGTGTCAACGTGATAGACCATAATCTCCCCGGTTGCAATCTCAACTGAAGCAATCTCACTATCAGGGATGTTTCCTAAGAACTTCATGAGTGCGCGATTTGAGTTACCATGAGCAACAAAAAGAATATTCTTTCCGCTAGTTAGTAGAGGTAGAATTTCGCTCTTGAATGCCGGAATTACACGATTAAAGACGTCTTTTAAACACTCTCCTTGAGGAACTGGTTCGTCCCATGAGCGGCGAAGACGAAGGAATTTTTCATCTCCTACCTCTTTCTTCACTTCCCACTTATTTTTCCCAGTATAAATACCATAATTTCGTTCTTTGTATGCAGCATTTACTGTGGTTGGAAGGTCTTTCTGATTGAGCCCGTCCTTAATGAGTTCAAGAGTTTCTTGTGCCCGTTTCAAATCTGAAACATATGCTCCGTCAAAATGAATATCACCAAGTGCATGTGCAGCTTTCTTTGCCTCCTCCTGCCCTTTAGTGGTAAGTGGAATATCTGTCCATCCTGTCCATTTTCCAAGTTCATTCCACGTGGATTGTCCATGACGTACAAGAACAAGTATTCCGTAATGTTTATCAGTGCTCATGGTGTTTAGTGTAAAAAGTGGCGAATGTGTTTGTAAGTGAGTATAATCACGTATGTTAGTTCTTCATGCATAGGTATGTATTTATCCTAAGAATATGGGTACATTGTACATTGTGTCAACTCCGATTGGCAATATAGAAGATATAACTCTCCGAGCAATTCGGACACTTTTTACTGTGGATTATATTGCCTGTGAAGATACAAGACGTACTGGACAACTCATGACACTTCTTTCGGAAAAAATTACCAATGGCGATTTTACTCTTCGTGACCTTACTATTCACAAAAAACCAATTTTTCTCTCGTATTATGACGAAGTGGAGCAGCAAAAAATACCTGAGGTGGTTGAGTACTTGCAGGATAATAAAGATGTTGCGCTTGTTTCGGATGCAGGAACACCTTTAATTGCAGATCCAGGATATAAATTGGTTCAAAAATGCCTCCAAAAAGGAATTCCGGTTATGCCGATTCCAGGGGTAGCTGCGTTTGTAAGTGCGCTTACCGTAAGCGGGCTTCCCCCAGACCAGCTTTTATTCCTTGGGTACATTCCAATTACTGAAAGTAAACGCAAAGCTGTACTGAGTGAGCTTCAGGAAAATTTTAAAAAGAACCGTAAACTCCATCCAACAGTTATCTTTTACGAGACTGGACTGCGACTTCCCAATACACTGCGGGATATTCAGGAAGTCTTCGGAGATGTCCAAATTAGTATTGTGCGCGAACTTACAAAAGTACATGAAGAAGTTTATACGGGTACGGTATCGCAATTTGCTCTCTCAAAAGCGACTGTAAAGGGTGAATTTGTTGTTCTGTTTAGTAGTCCTCAAGCGTAGAAGTATCGCCGATTGGTAGTCCCAATTCTTTTGCTTTTAGAATTCTCCGCATTATTTTCCCTGAGCGCGTCTTGGGGAGTTT
>CAZYQZ010000124.1:0-4434 GCA_964649915.1 uncultured Gammaproteobacteria bacterium
AACATTTTGAAGTGCCCAGAAATCATTTTTATGTACACTACTCTTGAGTGATGTCGGTTTGAGTAAATTAGCAATTGAGTCTCGCAACGAATAATATGGCTGTTTAGGTCCAATACGATATTTTTTAGAAATATTTTCAACTTGTAAGATACAGTCTTTCATACTATACGATATCTGCAAAAAATCTTTCCGTTCTGTAAAAAACCCATATTCCAGTGAGTAAAAAAAACAACACTGAGATGCATGATATACCTATCATTCCGGCATCAATTTGAGGAGATACCGAAAAACTTTGTCGAACTAATTCTATAGCAGTGGTTAAAGGGTTTATTGCCATAATATATTTATTTCTTTGAGAAACAATGGTTAGCGGATAAACAACAGGAGTTAAAAACAGTGTTAGTTGAATAAAAAAAGGCAGAATGTATCTAACATCACGGAAACGAATATTGATTGATGAAAGAAAAAGCCCCATCCCAACAGAAGTTAAACTAATTAAGATAATGGCAGCCGGAAATAAAAAAATAGTCCATACGGATGGTAGGAAGCCAAAAATATATGCAGCGATAATTAACAAAAAAATATTAATACCAACATCAATTAGGGACGCAAATACTGATGAAATGGGTAAGAGTATTTTCGGAAAATATACTTTTCTAATAATACTTTCATTTTGAATTAAGCTTTCACTCGCTTGTGACAAAGAGGTGGAAAAAAAAGTCCAAAAGATTAGTCCACTCAAAACAAACAAAGGATATGGGAGGCTCACTGCAGAAATTCGTGTCAACTTGCCAAAAAAAATCGTGAAGATGATAGTTGAAATTATGGGCTGGAATATTACCCATAATACACCTAATGCAGTCTGTTTATATCGAACCTTAATATCTCTCCATACAAAAATATACACAAGTTCTCGATAGTGCCAAAGATCGTATAAATCTTGAATGGTCCAAGAAAACTTAGGTGTAATTTTAGTGATTTGAGTTATTTCTTTTTCCATTTTTATGATTGTACGTATTGTATCGCTTCATGGTGTATCTGAGCAAATCCCTTGGGCGTACACTTGGTGATTATATGTTTACTAAATTCACCCATTTTTGCTATTTTTACTTGCGAATTGCAGTAAAAATCTAATAGTTGGACTAAAGCGTCCACATCTAGTGGTTGAAATGTGAATCCATTTATACCCTCATGTATAAGATCAGAAACACACCCACACCTATTACTAACAATAAGAGGTAATGAGAAAAACATTGCTTCGTTAACAACAAGTCCCCAAACTTCTTCAGTTGAAGGCAACACAAACACATCTGAAATCTGATAAGCTACAGTCAAGTCTGAACGCTCTAAAGGTCCGAAAAAAGTAACATTACTTATCGCTTCAGTTTGAATATACTTTTTCAACTTCCCGACCAAATCGCCATCACCCACCAGAATGAGATTTGCTTTATCTGATACATGTTTGAAAGCTTTAATGAGTGTTAGCAAATTTTTCCGCTTTATTATCTGGCCAACATATAAAAACGTAAGCTTGTCACTGATGTGCAGTTTATTTCTTAATTTCTGTTTCGATACTATTGTAGGGGTCTGGAAGGATGCGGTATCCGCAGGGTAAATCCCTTGGAATATTTTTTTCTTTATTGCTCCAAGAGAAATAAGATATTTAGTGGACCTAGTTCCGTAAGTGATGAATGCATCAGTATTTTTTATAAAAAATTTTACCATTGGTCGAAAAAGAAATCGTTGGATGCTCTTTTCAAACTCAGTACTCCCGTTTATTAAAATTATTTTCTTTTTATGTCTCAAAGCGTAGTACAAAGCCATCCAATACATGGGAATATCCCAGCCCATCACTATAAGAATATCGGGTTGAATTTTTTCAAATAACTTGAGCGCCGAATAGTTGATATGAAGGGTATAGGTATTAAGAAAGGGCAGATTAATATCTAGAGAATGAGGATGATAAACCTTCACAGCAGGTAAATGACTATAATTCCAAGAACCCATTCGTTTCCCTGAAGCTATTAACAAAGATATCTCGTATTCTTTATGATGAGACAACTCTCTTACTGTAGAAGTTACAGTGGGGTGAACAACATTATTGCAAAACAAAATCTTACTACGCATGAGAGTACAGCAATTTTTTATAACAGGAAATGATCCTATCTGTTGTATTATTAATGGAGTAGTTGGAATCTATCATTTTACGAGCAGATTCTCCAAAAGAATGTCGCAGCTCCTTTGATTGACATAGTTGTTTTAAAGCAAAATAAATAGCCTCAACCTTCGGTGCAACACAATATCCGGCTCCCAAGGATACAAGATCCTTTAAACCACTCTCTGTTGTTGTAATTATAGGCAAGCCATAAGAGGCAGCTTCTAAAAGAGTTATCGGTAAACCTTCAGAATAGGATGGGAGAACAAATATATCTGATGCTTCTATACAGGATTCTTTTTCCTCGTCAAACAAAGTATTAATAAATATTACATTATTTAATAGATGTAGTTTTTCTACGAGATCATGTAGATATTTGAAATACTCAACATCTTCTCTTGGTCCAACTATTAATAATATACCGTGCATCATATCGTCGTTTAGCTTTGCGTGAGCTTTAATAAGAAGCTCTATACCTTTTTTGGGATGGATTCTACCCATAAAGAGTGAGACGACCTCATCACGATCAATGTGGTGTTTATCTCGAAAGTATTTTCTTTTTTTGCTCCTCTGCGTTAAAACTGGAACTTTGACGCCATTAGGAATCACTGATATTTTCAATGGGTTGATTCCTAAGTTCAAAAAAGCAGTTTCTTCTGTTTGAGTTAGTGCGATAATTTGAGCAGACTTTGAAAACATATATTTAAAGACCATATTAAACATTATTTGCTTTTCTATCACTCTACCTGCCTGTTGAGGAAAAAAAAGCGTTCCGTGTGGAGAGACTACGAAAGGGATCCTATTATAATATGAAAAAGCCATTCCCCATATGTGCATAAATGAAAATACCTCATGAAAGTGGACTATATCAAATGATTGAACTTCTTTAACTACTTGCCAGAAAAATTCTGGAGGAAAGAAAACATGTTGATAGTACGCAAGTTGTGTTGAGAGATTGGAAAAATATTTAATTTGCAAACCTTTTTGTAATATTATTTTTCTTGGTGTTCGAAGTCGATTTCCTCCACTTACAAGATCTGTTGTAAAAACTGTTACTGAATGTCCTAGTTCATTCTGCCTGATAGAAAGATCATAAACAGCTCTAGCGCTCCCACCAATATCAAAAGAGGGATAAAAATACGGGATTATATGTAAAATGTTCATTGAAGAAGGGTCCGGATAACTTTAGCAGGATTTCCTGCAATTACCGAATATGGCGGGAATACACCTTTTACAACACTTCCAGCACCTACTACGCTTCCTTTACCAATAGTCGTTCCTTTAAGAATTATTGCACTCATACCTATGAATACATCATCCTCTATTATCACGGGTAGTGGATCATTATCGTCTTCTCGCTTACCCTTGCTCGAAATTTCCATAGAATGAAAATTACTATCTACAATTATGGAGTTTGCTCCTACCATAACGTGATTCCCTATTTCTATAGATTTTGTTGAGATTATCGCCCCTCCTGACATTTGGAAATAATCCTTGATATGAATACGAGAAAAGGAAGACCGTGTACTTATAAATACTGGATGATTAATACCAATGGGATTACTCTGAGTAAAACTACGAAGCTCTAGATACTCTCCAAGTTTTATAGAGGAACCTCTTGTTCTCTGAATTACTGGCAAACCATATATTCTCCAGTTCCAGTTATACCGCACACCTGAGAGAAAAAAATTAAAGACTACATACGGTAATATAACAATACGACAGACTTCGGTAGTGACTTTCCAAGGATACCACCATGCTTGTAGAATGATCGATTCAGACATTTTTTTTATATTGCGCGATATACCAATCAATTGTTTTCTTTAACCCAATCTTGAAACCAGTTGATGCAACAAAACCAAATTCTTTTTTTGCTTTTGATGTATCAAGACAACGCCTAGGTTGACCATCGGGCTTTTTACTATCCCAAATAATCTTCCCTGAATACCCAATAATATCAACGATTAATTCTGCAAGTTCACGAATAGATATTTCAAAGCCTGCGCCGATGTTTACTGGTTCCGGCTTATCGTACATTTGTGCAGCAAGTAGTACAGCTCGTACCGCATCTTGAACATACAAAAATTCTCTTGTTGCTCGACCTGTTCCCCAAACAATAATTTCCTTTTCCCCTCGTTCTTTTGCTTGTAATGTCTTCATAATAATTGCTGGTATGACATGAGATACTTCAGGATTAAAGTTATCCCCAGGACCGTACATATTTACGGGTAGAAGATAAATAGCGTTAAAATCGTACTGCTGCCTATACGCCTGTCCCT
>CAZYQZ010000125.1:0-4431 GCA_964649915.1 uncultured Gammaproteobacteria bacterium
CCTTTCTTACTCTAATCGTTTCTTTTGGAATGATATACTCGGTAATTCTATCCATGGCTTGGGTGTAATCATTCACGATCTTCTTCGTACTCACAACCCATACTACATGGGAAGCTCCATAGGCGTATCCTGGCAACTGGCTTCCGGAGTTGGACGCGATAACCGCTTGACCTTCTCTGGTAATTGCTTGCACACTCCCTACCGCCCACTCGGGTGCCGCTCCTATTTTTTGCATTTCTAAATGTTGTGTATGTCGGTCAAGAGAGTTGAGTTTTTTCCGAATCGAAAGGTAATTCCCGGAATCATTTATCTCTGTTCCAATACCGGTCTGCTCAAGTGTGATCGAGGCCATAGTAAGGACCTCTGCACCTACCGGTATTAGGGAGCGTACTTTCTCAAGTGCTTCCTTTCCTGATTGCACAAGCTCTGACGTGACCCCATTTTTCTCAAGAGCTGACATAACTTTTATAACTATTTCATTAGAAGAAAGAGTGGAGTATTGCATAGTTTTTTGATTTTTAACCTATATACCTGTATACTATTAGTATAAAATGTTAAGTACTAATAAAAATATAGTACTATATAAATTATAGTATGTCAAGCAATAATGTAGGATTGATACCAAAAGAGTTAAATACAGCAATAAAAATGTTGGGAGACACCTGGGTTCTTTGTATTGTCTCTAATCTTGCACAAAAACCTCTTCGGTTTTGTGAATTGGAGAGAGCCATACAAGGAGTCAATCCGGTAACGCTTACAAATCGGTTGAAAAGACTAGAATCAGAAAAAATTGTTAGTAAGGAATTAGAAACGATAGATAAATTATCAGTTGTGTACAATCTCACTGATAAAGGAAAAGCAATTCTTCCAATTATTAATCAAATCGAAATTTACGGTAAAAAATTTTTTTGCACAACGAAGCACACGTGATTGTAATCACTCTTATATTTCTTTTCATTCTCTAAAATGGTGAGATACAAGCTTAGTACTATAATCAAATAATCTATGAGTAGTAATAAAAATTTTTCGATAATAACAATTCTTTCGATCATCGGTATTTTACTTTCAATTTATTTGCTTGTTGAGCAAATATTTCGACCTCCATTTCAACCATGCAATATTAATAGTTACATAAACTGCAATGCTGTTATTTCAGGCGAGGTTTCTAAAACGCTCGGAATTCCCACTCCATTGTATGGATTTATCGGATATATTGTTATTTTTCTTTCTTCAGTATATAAAAAAAAGGAGCCGCTTCTGGCAACCGCGACCTTCGGGTTAGTTTTTTGTTTATGGATTGCGTTTAGGGAACTTGTTCAATTACACGTTATTTGTCCTGTGTGTATAGGGTGTCAACTTGTAATGATTTCAGTGTTTACTTTAAGCGTGCTACTTATTAAGTCACCTAAAAAGAACATTTAATTTTCATTCATTGTTTTTTGAGCAAAATAGTTTCCATCTTTTGGAGAAATCTTAAATCCTCGCTGTTTAAACATCTCCCGAATAGACATATTATCTTCTAAAAAATAAGCGTATATAGTATTAATCCCTTTTTCCTTTGCGATATGTAGTATTGTATCCATCAACTTACTTCCTAAGCCTTGACGTTGCCAAGGATCAGCAACGACAATGGCAAACTCAGCATTCTCATTTGTACTGTTTGCAATAATGCGAGCGACTCCTATCATTTTTCTTCTTCCCCCCTCTTGTATTTCAGCAATTATTGCCATTTCCCGATCGTAATCAATTTGTGTATAGCGTACTAACATTTCGTGTGTTACTTCTTTAAGGAGTGAAAAAAACCTAAAGCGCTGAGTATCTTGTGAAAAATGTTTAAACATAGCCGCTTCTAGAGGTTCGTCTTCCGGAAGAATTGGTCTCAGGGTAGCAATAGCTCCACTCTTTAGTTTGAAATGGCTAATATATTCTTTTGGATACGGTGTAATTGTTAGATGAGAGTACTTCTTAACAGACGTATCAACGAGAGACTCATCGAGAATAATTTTGGCATCAAGAACAATTCCCCCTTGTTCATCGACAACGTATGGATTTACATCGATCTCTTTAATTTCCGGCATATCACAAATGAGGTACGCGAATTTATAGAGCGTGAATGCTAGATCCTCAATGTTTATTCCTTTCATGCCACGATATCCCTTCAGAAGTGTATGTATTTTCGTACTCTCTATGAGTCGTTTAGCCAGTGCCATGTTGAGCGGAGGAAGTCCCATTTTTACATCATGGAAGACTTCCACAGCTACGCCTCCCATCCCAAATACTATGGCAGGCCCAAAAATCGGGAATTTTTTACATCCGAAAAAAAGTTCATATTTTTTGGTAATCATTTTTTCTACAAGCACTCCATCAATGCGAGCTGAGATGTTATTTTCCTTAACATGGGTAATTACATCGTGATATGCGTGAGTAGCCTCAACTTCGCCTCGAATATGAAGACGGTTAGCTCCGGCCTCAGTTTTATGATAAATATCAGGAGATAATACTTTTATCGCAACTGGAAAGCCAAGTTGTTTTGCTATATGGACAACCTGGTCTGCGTTTTTAGCAATTTGTGATTGCGGTGTCGCAATCTCGTATAGCGATAAGATTTTTTTTGATTGAAATTCTGTCAATACATACCGTTTTTTCTTATACGAATCATGAATAATCTCTTTAACAGCTTTTGTATTAGGAGAAAAATTTGAAGGGATTGAAGAGGGGGTTTGTGAGAGAAGTTCTAGATTTTTACCATACCGATACATATACATAAAGCTCTTTACGGCCTCTTCGGGGGTTTTGTAACAGGGAATACCATGACTTTCAAGAATGGTTTTTCCCCGATCGACAGATTTTTCCCCCATGAAAGACGTAAGCACCGTTTTACTTTTTTTCTCGGTCATTTGAATAATTTGATGGGCTACACCGGTTACATCCGTCATAGATTGAGGAGTGAGAACAATAAGTATTCCATCAATAGATGGATCATTTAAACACACAGCGAGGGCTTGTTTAAAGTGTTCAGGCTTTGCATCACCCAAAATATCAATAGGATTCCCATGACTCCAAGATGCTGGGAGCAAACTATTGAGTATATTAAGGGATTCGGTTGATAGAGGGGCAAGTTCTCCACCCCAGGATACTAAAACGTCGGTTGCAAGGACCCCTGGGCCTCCAGCATTGGTAAGAATCGCAAGTCTATTTCCTCTGGGAATCGGTTGCATATCAAGAGCAACAGCACAATTAAATAGCTGACTTATAGAATCCACTCGTAAAATTCCAACACGTTCAAACGCGGCGTTAAATACATCGTTATTTCCACTCAGTCCACCAGTATGCGAAAGGGCAGCGCGTGCGCCCTGATCGCTTTTACCGGATTTTAATACCATAATTGGTTTATTACGAGCGTAAGCTCGAGCAGAGCTTAAAAATCTTTTTGCATTAGTGAGGCTTTCCATATATATAAGAATGCTACCCACATTTGGATCGTTTCCGAGGTAATCGATAAGCTCAGAAAAGCCGATATCAATCATTTCTCCAACAGAAATGAAATAGCTAAATCCTAATTTTTCTTTTATTGACCAATCCAGTATTGCACTGCATAAAGCTCCACTTTGAGATATGAACGCAATTTTTCCTGGAAGTGCGGTTTGTTTTGTAAAACTAGCATTCAATGAAAGGGAGGGGCGAATAAAACCAAGACAATTAGGGCCAAGTATATTTATATTATGTTTAAGCGCAAGCTTTTGAATATCGCTGAACAACGTTTTACCCTCTATACCAATTTCCTGAAAACCTGAAGAAGTAATAACTATCCCGCCAACATCTTGTTTAACACACTGCTGGATAATAGAAAAAATAGTTTTTGCAGGTGTAGCAATAATAACCAGATCGAGCGGACTCTGAATCTTTGCGATTGATTCATACGCGTCAAGACCTCGGACCCTTTTTCGTTTTGGATTGACTGGATATACTTTTCCACTGTATCCTGATGATGTAAGATTTTCCATGAGTGCATAGCCTACATGTCCACGCTTGTTTGTTGCTCCAACAATAGCAATTGTTTTCGGATTAAAAAAGCGATGTAAGTTTTTAGCATTCATATTACACTTGCCAGTATGGCGAGAGGTTTTCTTGTAATCGTTTTGATGTTTCCTCAAACTCTTCTAATAGAAGAAAACTTGAAGTTGTTTCTTCTTCAGTATGTTGAATTTTTGTTCCGTTGATGCCAGATATGAAATTTCCAATAAGACTGGGTAGAATTTTTTCATTATATCCGCCTTCAAGAGTAGCAAAGATATTTTTAAAATTCTTTCGGAGTATTGTCCCAAAAAAGTAGTAGATTACAGAACTATAGCGAAGTTCAAGTAATGGATCACTGTGGTGTGAATCAAACCCTGCAGAAACAGCAACTATGTCTGGCTTAAACTGTATTGC
>CAZYQZ010000126.1:0-4414 GCA_964649915.1 uncultured Gammaproteobacteria bacterium
TTTCAAACGGGTCTGAAAAATTTCCAGTATCAAATCCTTCAAAAGGATTTCCGGATGTTGAGTATGAATAGCTAAATGGCCCATACTGTCCACCTTGTCCACCTCCACCAAATGGTCCTTGTCCGCCATACCCGCCACCGCCTGGGGCAAAAGCTGATTCGCCATACTGATCGTATGTTTGTTTTTTTTGAGGGTCTGAGAGAACTTCATAGGCCTTGTTTATTTCTTTAAACTTTTCTGTTGCCTCTGGAGTTTTATTTCGATCAGGATGCCACTCAAGCGCAAGTTTTCTGTACGCTCGTTTTATATCTGCTTCAGAAGCAGTTTTAGAAACACCTAGAATTTCGTAAAAATCTCTATTTGCCATAATCTACAAAAAAGCGCGAAAAGCTCGCGCTTTTTTGTTGTATGTCTTTTTAGACGTTTTTAACTAACAACTTCTCCTTCTTGGACATCTTCTTTTTTCGTTTTCTTCCCGTCCTTCTTTTCCTCTTCTTTTGGAGACTCTTCTTTTGTGTCAGGAGCCGCTGGATTAGGCTGATTCTGATACATTGCTTGCCCAACCTTTTGCAGACTATCAGAGAGTTCCTGAGTTTTCTTTTCAAGATCTTCTTTGGAGCCAGAATCAAGAATCTCTTTTAAGGATTTTATTTTTTCCTCTACCTCTTTTTTGATTTCGTCTTTTGCTTTGTCTCCTGCATCTTTAAGAGATTTTTCGGCGACATATATCATATTATCCGCCTTATTTCTTACCTCTATTTTCTCTTTTTTCTCAGTGTCTTCCTTTGCATGAGCTTCTGCCTCTTTGGTCATCTTCTCAATCTCATCTTTTGATAACCCGGTTGAGGAGGTAATACGAATACTTTGTGATTTTCCAGTTGCCTTGTCTTTGGCATGGACGTTTAAGATGCCGTTGGCATCGATATCAAATGTAACCTCAACTTGAGGCACTCCGCGTGGAGCTGGTGGAATACCATCCAAAATAAACCTACCCAAGGATTTATTATCCGCTGCCATAGGCCGCTCACCTTGCAAAATATTTATCTCTACAGAAGTCTGATTATCAGCCGCTGTTGAGAATACCTCCGATTTAGAGGTCGGCACTGTTGTATTTCTTGGAATAAGCGGGGTAGAAACGCTCCCGAGAGTCTCGATACCTAGAGTGAGTGGACTAACATCCAAAAGGACAACATCCTTCACCTCTCCTGTGAGAACTCCAGCCTGAACTGCAGCACCAATTGCAACTACCTCGTCTGGATTTACAGATCGATTTGGCTCTTTACCAAAGAACTTTTTCACTGTTTCAAATACTTTTGGCATGCGAGTCATTCCGCCAACCATGACGATTTCGTTTACCTTATCTTTTGTCACACCCGCATCTTTGAGACATGCTTCAACTGGGGCAATTGATTTTTCAATAAGCTCTGCGACAATTGTCTCAAGTTTTGTTCGTGACAGTTTAGTTACAAGGTGGAGAGGTCCATCTTTTCCCTGAGTGATAAATGGCAGATTAATATCAGCCTCTATAGAGGATGAGAGTTCAATCTTTGCTTTCTCAGCAGCATCACGAAGTCTTTGTAATGCTTGAGGATCTTTCCTTAGATCTACACCGTTATCCTTTTTGAATTCATCTGCAAGATATTCAAGGATTTTCTTGTCAAAGTCATCTCCCCCAAGATGCGTGTCTCCGTTTGTTGCTTTTACTTCGTAGACTCCCTCACCCAATTCAAGAACAGAGATGTCAAATGTTCCACCTCCAAGGTCATAGACCGCAACAGTATGGGTATGCTTTTTATCTAGTCCATAAGCAAGCGCTGCTGCAGTTGGTTCATTGATGATTCGTTTTACAGTGAGTCCTGCGATTTCACCGGCCTGTTTTGTTGCTTGACGCTGGGCATCATCAAAGTAGGCTGGAACCGTGATTACAGCTTCAGTTACTTTGTCTCCCAAATAACTTTCGGCATCTGCTTTAATTTTCTGTAAAATTAAAGCAGAAATTTCTTGAGGCGTAAAAGTTTTACCATCTACCTCCACTACTACCATATCGTTCTTACCTGCTTTGACATTGTAAGGAAGCCATTTTATATCGTTTTGAACTGATTTGTCCGAAAATTTTCTTCCCATCAGTCTTTTTACAGAAAATACCGTTGATTTTGGATTTATAACCATTTGTCGTTTGGCCACATCCCCGACAACTCGCTTTATGGGATCAACAACTGATGGAATAACATTTCTTCCTTCAGCTGAATGAATTACTTTTGGACTACCCCCTTCCATAACTGCGACACATGAATTTGTTGTACCTAAATCTATTCCTATTATTTTTGCCATAATAGTATTCCTTTCTTTAAATAATTAATTACTTAACTTTTCTTTTTTAGCTTGTTCTCTTCCAACTTTTACTCTGGCAACTCGAATAATTTTTCCATTCAATGCATATCCTTCTCGTAATTCTTCTACAACTTCATCATTTTTTCCTTCAACCACTTCTATACATTCCATACTAACGGGATCAAATTTCTTTTCTTGTACCTCTATTTTCTCTACCCCTTCTTTCTTAAGCGTATCAATGAATGTTTTGATCGCGAGAGTTAATCCTTGATCTTTTACATGTTTTTCTACCTCTTTTAGAATGTCTAAGACTGTAAGTAGTTCAGCGATGATCCTTTCCCCACTGTATTGTGCGATTTCTTTCTGCCTTTCGATCGTTCTTCTCTCTAAGTTCTGATAGTCAGCAAGTGCTCTTTTCCATTTATTTGTCAGGTCATCGATCTGACCTTTCATTTCTTGTAATTGCTTTTCGCAGTCAATCTCTTTCGTCATATATTTACCAATTTTGTGTAACCTCATCTATCAGAGTACCAATATATCTGACGGCTGGAATAACATATTGATAATTAAGCCGTGTTGGTCCTACTATTCCTATCGCTCCTTGGTGATTCTGACTACCAAAGGTAATATATACACATCCGCATCCATCGAGATATTTCTGTCCCAACTCTTTTCCTAAGAGGACATGGAGGTGTTCTGGCTCTTGCCAACTAGGGCCAAATACATTCCACCAAAAATCATACTCATCAAGCGTTGAAAGTAGGTGTCTTGTAATGTCGATGTCATAAAATTCCGGCATTTGAAAAATATTACCAATTCCGGCTGAGAACACATCACCCTCATTTGTTGCCGCGAGAGACATGGTATGAGTATGTTCAGCAAGTGCCTTTGTTGCCTCTCGAAGTAGCTTGTCCATTCTGTCCTTTTTATCCCAAAGTTTTTGTTTCACTCGGACTTCATCGGTGACAGACATTTGTTTGGACTGCATCAGCGTATTTATGTAAAATTTTAGCGCTATATGCGTTGGAATTCTTCCGGCTGATGTGTGTGGCTGCTGCAAATATCCTTGCGTTGTCAGCCTCACCATTTCATTACGGATTGTTGCTGGTGAGATTCCCAAGCTGTACTTTTTATCCAGCGTTTCTGATCCTACTGGCTGTGCAGTCTCGATATATTCATCTATAACTGCTCGGAGAATTTGTATTTGTCGTTCATTCAAATCAGGCATACCCTATCCTTTCATATGCTCATTTAGCACTAAGATAACATGACTGCTAAATACTGTCAAGAGGGTTCTTGTGCGATTGATGAGAGAATTGTTACCATGGAGTTACGCTTTCAATAGCTATCTTTATGAGACGAGCTCTTTGGATTATTTATCTGATTATCGCCGTCGTAACGCTACCGGTAATTATCTATTTAGCACGCACGGCTCAACAGTATATTACACGCGCTGCCCCAACACCGGCTAATATTGTTGTAGATGCATCAGTAGTATTAAGTGATATATCTAAGGTTTGGGAAGCATTCGGACAGGGGGGAGAAGAGCCGCCTCCGGCGCTTAAACAAGTAACTTCCGATATGCGTAGCCTTAACCCACGGTACATCCGTATTGATCATATTTACGATCATTATGAGATACTACAACAATCGGGATCGAGTTGGAAACTGAACTTTACGAAACTTGATGACACGGTAAATGATATCGTTTCCATGGGAGCCATACCGTTTCTTTCTCTTTCTTATTTCCCTCCTGCACTGACAACAGATGGTGAGGTGACATCTCTACCGAAAAACTGGAATGATTGGGAACAAATCGTAAAAGCAACAGTTGAACATTATAGTGGCAAGCGGGAGAGAAACCTTGTAAACGTCTACTATGAGGTATGGAATGAGCCTGACTACTTTGGAAAGTGGCAGATAGGCGGTGAAAAGGACTATAGACTATTATATTTCCATAGTGTGAATGGTGCATCCCAAGCGGTAAATACTAATCCTTATTTCTTCGGAGGTCCAGCTATAACCAACATGATAACGAGTTGGTCCGATGGATTTTTAAAATACGTAGTGAGTAATAATCTTC
>CAZYQZ010000127.1:0-4343 GCA_964649915.1 uncultured Gammaproteobacteria bacterium
TCGGATTCCACGCCTTAACCCTCTTGCGACAGGTGCGGGGATTAATATGTTCAATTTTCCTAAAAACATGAATCCAGTGATTCACGTCAGGTTGCATCATCCCGACTGTTTTGCACGTCGCAATGAACAGTATGGGGTATGGCCGACGTGTTGGGGGCCGGTCGCGTGGGGTTCACGTGGTGAGCCGCTGCGAAGAACTGAACGGCGCTATGGGAAAACGGGTAGGCGGTTCTTTGAGTGGCTCCGCTTTGTCTGCAACGACTCAAAATGTTCCGCTGAGTTGTGGGTCAGCACCGAATGGATCTTACAGCAAGCCGTCAAGAAGGTGCAGCCATGACCGACCACGCGACACGGGAGGGGATGGGTGAATCGACATGCACATGGGACAGCGAAGGCGACAACCTGTGGGTGACGCAATGCCAGCAGGAATTTATCATCTATGACGGGGCCTCACCGACTGATTGTGAGATGAGATTTTGTTGCTATTGCGGGAAACCGCTCGATCAATCGGACGTACTGGAGGATGTTGCATCATGACCGACCACGCGACACGGGCGCGAGCAATAGCAGAGAGATTGGCCAACTGGGTTGTGACAAAACGACCTGTCTATTTTGAGTGCGAAACGGTTTTCAACAAGGAAATCGCCGCCGCTTTGGACCAGGCCAAGAAGGAAGGGAGCGGTGAATTAGGTGAATTGAGGTTACGGTTGAACTGCCCAATGATAGCGCCGTCATGCCTGGTGTGCGGGCAGCAGAGGGAATTAGTCATTAAACATCTTGAGGCCGCAGCGATTGGTGTCTGTGAAGTCTGCCGAACGGCGGCCCAGGCCGCGCAGCCGGTGTGGAGCACGGACAAGCCGACTTATGACGGCCCTTGGCAGTGGAGGTCGAGTAAAGAGTGTGGCAGAGCGGTGATCTACATACGAGTGCTGCCCGATCCGATGACTGGGGTGCCCCGTATTTGGCAGGACGTACCAAACAATGGCACCTGGATTGATTATGGCGAATGGGCCCCCTGCCCGCTGCCGAGGGAGGCGTAGGACGGCGCATTGAATCACCAGGTAGCCAATCGGGGGTTCCCTGGTGCTTTCTATAAGTGCTACACCTACGCACATAGGGAAATGCCCGAGTGGGTGGCGCTAGCACAAGCCGCCTTGCGCGGGGAGGGGGGATGATGGATATGGCCTTAGCATTTATCGCAGGTGGGCTCTGGTTCATTGGCGGAGCGTTGTGGCGTATTGCGGGGTGCCTTACGGATTGGAGAAGGAACCCATGACCGACGACACGCTGCGGCAAGAATGTATAGCTTGGATACAAAAGTATTGCCCAAATGATTATCATGTCGATGATCTCATGGCCTTCGCCCGTGACCAGCAGGCCAAGGGGTTAGAAGTTGCTGCTATTCTATGTGAACGTGAGGCAATAATTGACGATGAGCGAGGCTATTATGGGAAGGAAATGGCTAGAGCGATTCGCGCAAAGATTGCGAGTGCATCGTGAAAATATTAGGTAAGCCCAAAGGCCGTGAACAGTGGAGAGTGATTCTGGAACTGTTACGAATGATGAGAACATTCACGCCCGCACAGCGGAAAATGCTGATGATTCACGGGCTGTTTATTGAAAGGATGAAGCATGAGCTATGACGTATTGCCAGAGGTTCGCTGCCAGTGCGGTCATCTGGCTACGGATCATCTCTGGGCAGGCAAGGACAAAATCAAACGCTGTCAGAGAAAGAAGTGCCATTGCCTGAAATTCAAAGAGGCCCAGGCCACGGCGCGGGATCTGGCCCCGGTGCCGTATCCCGGCTGGTGCCGTCAGCCTGCCCAGTGCCAGGGCAAGGTGAGTTGCCCGCTCGATCCGACCTGTGCCGATTAAGGAGTGACGCATGACCAATGACCCGCTCACGTACCGGCAGGGGCAGGAAATTATCCAGAAGCTGGACCAGATTCTGGCGCTGGTCACTCGCCAGGACGAGCCGACTGTCATCATTGATAAGCGCGTTCTTGACCGGCCGATTACCATGGAGCCAGAGCCCGAGAAAACCGGCTTTGACCTGTTCTGGTCCGTGTTTCCGCGCAAGATCGGCAAAGGCGCGGCCGAACTCGCCTGGAAGAAGATCCGGCCCGATGCCACGCTCCAACGCCGTATTATCGAGGCCGTCAAGGCCCAGTGCAAGAGCGAGCAATGGAAACGGGACCAGGGCCGGTTCATCCCGCACCCGTCTACCTGGCTGAACGGGAAACGGTGGGAGGACGAGGTGGAGGTCAAGATTGCCCAGGACAAGCCGCCGGTATTTTATCGAACCTTGCCAGAACGGCCAGCAGGCGAGGCGTGCCCACCAGAGGCGAAGGCGATTATCTCGAAACTGTTAGGGAAGGATTTTAGCTTATGAATTGGTTTACGTCCGATACCCATTTCGGTCATGCGAACGTGCTGAAATATGACAATCGCCCATTCCGTTCTATTGAGGAGCATGACGAGGAATTGATTAGGCGATGGAACGTCTGCGTGGCTCCAGGCGATACAGTCTACCACTTGGGGGACGTGGCTTGGCATAACAAACAGGTTGATGTAGAGCGTCTATTGAAGCGCCTACATGGGACAAAGATCCTTATCACTGGCAACCACGACCAGAAAGCCGTAATCAAGGCCGATGGATGGGCGAAAGTGACCCCATACCATGAAGTCAGTGTCGGTCCACAAAAGATTATTCTGTTTCATTACCGTATGGTCGTCTGGAACAGAAGTCATCACGGATCGTGGGCATTGCATGGACACAGCCACGGAACGCTTCCTGTCACGCTGACCGCAAAGACCCTTGACGTTGGGACGATGTGTTGGGCCTACGCCCCTGTTTCATTCGATGAAATTGCTATTGAGATGGGGAAGCGCACATTTGTCCCTGTAGACGGTCATACAGGAGAGAGGCCATGACCAGCAAGGAATGGGCGCAGAACTGCCTCTTTTACACATCAGAGATCCTGTTGGACGCCCAGACGCCTGGCGCGGTGGCGAAGGAACGGTTGACGCGCAATGCGAAGACCTTGAAGGAATCCTGTGAAGTGTTTTGTGCGGCCATGAACTGGATGCCGGACGCGCTCTTGCGCGAGAGCTGGAAGGCGCATCGCGGGAGCCTGAGCCAGGTCAAGGCGCAGGAACAGGGCAAGGGCCTGAAACGGCCTATGACACGTACTTGACCAGGGCCAGGACCTGTGCCATGATGCGCTATCTGCCGTGACAAAGGAGGCGTCGATGACTGAACAGACCGTGAACCTGAACCATAACGCGGCCCAGTGCATTAAGAGCTACATGAACTGGGGCGAGACGGTATACGTCAATATCTGTACGCATACTTCGCAATCTGTCCAATGGGGGAGCGTCGATTATTTTCTGGCCATGTTCATGTCTGCATTGGTTGGATCATTTTTTCTCTTTCTGTTGCTTGCCATAAAGGAGGCGGGACGGTGAAGATTCTGCTCCTTGACATCGAAACGGACGTAACAAGGAAGGTGTAATGACGCTGAAGCGTATCTTGTTCATCCCGGATTGTCATACGCCCTACCATGACAAACGGGCATTAGAGGGGCTGGTCCTTGGTCAGGTGCTGGAGGCGTTTCAATGGGACACGGTCTGTATCCTGGGCGATTTCTGGGACAACTACTCGATCAGTGCCCATCTCAAGACGCCGACACGGGAGCGGTCCTGGATGCGGGAAAGCGAGACGGGGAAGCGGCTGTTGAAGGAATTTGACCGGCACAAGATCCGGCGCAAGATCCAGATTCGGGGCAATCATGAGCGGTGGCTGGAAAAGATTCTGTCCGAGAAGGTGCCGGAATTGTACGAGCAGTTTATGACCAAGACCAAGCGCACGCCAGGGTGGGAGATTGTGGATTACATGGACAGCACGACCATCGGGAAGCTCCACGTCACGCACGATCTCGGGCATAGCGGAATGAACTCGACACAGCAAAGCCTGTCAGCCTGCGGGGACAACATCGTGATCGGGCATAATCATAACTTGACCTATGTGGTGAGGGGGAACGCGAAAGGAGAGTGCCACGTTGGGGCGTCGTTTGGCTGGCTCGGGGATTATACCAAGATCGACTACCGACACCGGATGCGAGCGCGACGGGACTGGTGCTTAGGGTTTGGTGTGGGCTACTTGCGAGACAATGGCATTGTTCATGTCCAGCCCGTTCCCATCGTGAAGTATTCCTGTGTCGTGGAAGGAAAGCTGTTTACGGCATAACGGGAGGACCTATGGCCTGGATTGCAAACGGAATCTTAGTCGGTGTCGGGGCAGCGGCAGGGCTGGTGGCGTTTTTCACGACCTTGTTCTTGAT
>CAZYQZ010000128.1:0-4328 GCA_964649915.1 uncultured Gammaproteobacteria bacterium
GATATCCTTAAGAAATACTTAGAGAAAAAAGTAATAGAAAGCAAAATTCAACATCCGTATCTTATGCCCCAACAACCGGTCTATAAAAATGCTCCAAGAGATACTCTGTCAAAAGCAACTCAAATAGTAAAGGAAATTCTTTGTATTCCTGCAAATGAAAAAATAACAAAAAGTGACATGGAGTATGTAGTTACAACCATAAAACAGTTTTATTCCCACCGTAGAGACAATATAGAGATGCAGTGCTGAAATTCTAATACGCAGTGCGTGATAACCGTTTAAGGTGGTATACTACTTTTTATCCGCCTTCGCAAAAAGACCACAGGTATACGCGTGTGGATGAATGCGTATAGACTACCGAAGCACTTGAAGCGAAGGAGGATAAATACTTCGGCGGATTTCGCTCGACGAAGTATTTAAAATTACCACGCTCATGAGAGTGTGGAACTTCATTTACATGATATATGATTTCTAAATCAACGAGCTCAAAAACAACGACATTTCTTCAAAATAATAATATATTTACTCTTAAAAGCGACATGATTGCGCAAGTGATTGAAGCTGCTGAAAAAGATCCTCTGAAGCGTGCCAGGTTATGTCTGCATAAAAATCATGCAGATAAAGTGCAGGAGATGATTGTCGCATTAATAAAAGGTACATACGTTCGTCCCCATCGCCATACAAAAAATAGTGAATCATTCCATGTGATTTCGGGAACATTGTTGTTGGTTTTTTTTGACGATCTTGGTCATGTGATCTATACTCTGGAAATGGCTGCGGAACAACCAAATATACCATTTATCTACCGATTATCTTCAGATCTATGGCATACGGTTATCCCGCTTTCAAAATGTGCAGTTTATCATGAAACTAGTGCTGGACCGTTTACGAAGAAAAGCTCAGAATTCGCACCATGGTCGCCTGAAGAAAATGAGTCAACAGACATTCGTTTATTTCTAACGTATATAGAAGGATTAAGAAATGGAAAAAGCATACATAGCAAAGCAAACAAGTATTCAATATCAAAAATTCACACAATTGGAGACGAGTTATGAAAATTCTTGTAACTGGAGCTGCCGGATTTATTGGAAGTCATTTAGTCGATCGTTTAATCTCGGAAGGTCATTCTGTAGTTGGACTGGATATCTTTTCCAAAGGTATCAAGCAGCATATAAGTAATAAAAAATATGTAAAGCACTTTACTCCGAATAAAGTCGATATATCAAAAAAGGCTGAAGTAAAAGATGCGTATTTTAAAGACGTAGACTGGGTTTTCCATCTAGCTGGTAAATCTACAATCGTTGGTTCAGTAAAAGACCCCTTTTCATATCATGAAGTGAATCTCACAGGAACAATTAATGTTTTAGAGGCATCTCGAAGAGCTAAGGTGAAAAGATTTCTATACGCCGCATCCTCTTCATGCTATGGTATCCCCGATATTTATCCCACCCCAGAAACCGCTCCTGTACGACCAGAATACCCTTATGCGCTAACAAAATATATGGGAGAATTGTATACTCTCCATTGGGGTCGAGTATATAAATTACCAGTTGTTTCACTCCGACTATTCAATGTCTATGGACCTCGAATAAGAACGTTTGGAGATTATGGCCCAGTTTTTTCAATTTTTCTAGCCCAAAAGTTAAATAATATGCCGTATACTGTTGTAGGCGATGGTAAGCAGTCAAGAGATTTTACATTCGTGACTGATGTTGTGGATGCGTTCATCACAGCAGCAAAGTCAAACGTAGTAAACGAAGTGTTTAATGTAGGCAGTGGGGGAACGTATAGTATAAATAAGCTTGTCAAATTACTTGGTGGACCAGTTACCTATATTCCAAAAAGACCGGGTGAACCAGATTTTACATACGGTGATATACGTAAAATAAAAAAACAGCTAAACTGGAAACCAAAAGTTTCTTTCGAAGAAGGAGTACACAGGATTGTTGAAAATATTACCTTTTGGAAAGATGCACCAGTTTGGACACCAGAAAGTATAAAGAAAGCAACAAAAGAATGGTTTCAGTATTTAGGAAATTAAAACGAGTAAAAAACGTTCTATTTACAAAACAGGTACTCTTCGTTTTGCTTCTATCGCTACTTGGTCTACTGTTTGTTGAACTTCAGTTTATCTTAGGCATACTTCGGACCCCGACCAACACGGTATACCTTGGCAGCGTACACTATCCTCCTGATTACTTCGGTTACCTTTCGTTTATTGCTCAAGGAAAAGACCATCTATTTTCATCCAGAATTTTATATACATCCGAAAATCTTCCATTCACTTTTTTCCGTTGGCAGTTTGTTCTCTTAGGTAAACTTTTCTCGGTATTTCCAATTCATACTGGGTTTATTTATCAAATCGCAGTAATCGTTACCACAATACTATTTTTTCTGTCTGCATACTGGTTACTCTCACTCCTGTTTACTGATGTTAAAAAAAGAATTTTGGCTTTTTTCTTTTTCTTATCTGCAAATGCTTGGCCATCTGTAGCTCTCACATCGTATGGGTTTTCTTTCGGATACCATACGTATTGGTATAACAATGGAAATTTTTTTGTCAGATTTGGTTCAACTCCACATCATCTTCTTGGAAGCCTTTTATTAACACTTGGACTAGCACTCATGATTTCTTGGATCAAAAAGGAAAAGTTGAGTCGCAGTAATTACGTTATGTACGGCTTAAGCGGATTATTCTTGGGCTTTAACTTAACGAGCATCTCACCTATGCAATGGGTCCTTCTTTTTATAACCGCAGGCGCCAGCGCTTTTTTTATTTTACTTAAAAAACTGTATCAAAAAGAATTTCATAAAAAGATTATCTTGACCATCTTTTATCCATTCATAACATTCGTGGTAGGTGGTATCCCTATTTTTCTGTATCTAGAGAAAATATACGGCATGTTTCCGTACAATAGCGCAAACGCCTGGGAAGCAAACCAGCTTATCCATTTTTCGGTATTAGATTTTTTTTATGCGAATGGATTAATGTTTGTATTTGCCCTAATTGGATTAGGGCTTTTCTTTTTTCAAAAAAAATGGACCAAAGAGCGTCTTGTTTTACTTATTTTTCTCATGATTTGTCTATGGTTTTTTTCGGGAAGCGCAACGTACTATATGCATGTAACTAATATTCGTTTTTGGCCACAAGCACTCTACGTATTCTTAGGAGCGCTCGCTTCTGAGGGTCTTATACTTATTTCAAGATTATATAAAAAAGACCGCGATTTTCTTATCTTTCTTATACTTCTTCTGTATATATGTACGCTTATACCTTCCTACATTTTGCAAATAAAAGAGAGGATAGGGTATGAGCCTACTAACCTCTATACGTATCTTCCGAAAGATATATATGACTCATTTATGCAAACTAGTCTTACAGTTCCTCGTCCAAGTGTTTTTATTTTAGATTGGCCACTCAATTATATATTTCCAGCATTAACTGGGCATATTTCGTATGTTGGTGACCCGATATCTCATATGACTATCGATGCACAAAAGAAAAATGAAAAACTCTCACTCTTTTTACGTGGCGTACTAAGCGAAGATGAGGCATATGCATTTGTTCGGGATAACAATATCCACTATATATATCGGTACAGATATCTGGGTGTACCAGCGTATTCTTTCATCCAAGCAGATCAATCTAATCCCGGTGCTAGTATTCAACTCTATAGAATACAGTAGTTCTAAACGTTTTTCTGCCCACCTTTCTTTTGTTTTTATCTTGGAAACGGTTTAAACAACATGTGATATACTCGATTCTTAATGAAAAAAAAGCTTAACCAACAACAGGCATATAAGGAAGGAATAGAGTTTCAGTTTATAGAGCCACTTCTCATGAGTCAAGAAATGTCGCGCGCGATTCTTTCGAACCCTTCTCAACTTTCAACTATTTTTGCCCGATATAAATTTATCGCACGAATGCTCACTGGATTTACGGAGGTCTTAGAAGTGGGTTGCACGGATGGATCAGGAACTCCTATTGTTGCAGAATTTGTAAAAAAAATAATTGCCTACGATCCTGACGGTGTAATGATACAGGACAATAGAAAGCGGCTGAAGGAAATTAAAAATATAGAGTTTGAAGTAGGGGATATGGTAGAAAAGGTTCCTGCAAAGAAATTTCACGCGGTATATTCACTAGGCTTTTTTCAAAAACTCAGCTCTTCTCAAAAAAATATTTTTTTACAAAATTGTGTCCGTGTACTTGATTCACAGGGAGTATGTATTCTCGGAGTACCCAACAGAAATGCCAGTCATACACATAATGCAGATCCTAATCGAGAGCAATCAGATAGCGTAGAAGCGAAGCACATTAAGGAACT
>CAZYQZ010000129.1:0-4317 GCA_964649915.1 uncultured Gammaproteobacteria bacterium
GTATCTTATTGGAGTAAGTTTGCATGAGATTGTGGTAAAACGAAAACATGTTGGTTCACAACTCTTGCAAAAGGGAATGCGAATCGGATTATTTATCGTTGGGGTTCTCATAGTATTTTCACCCTTTTTCTTTTTTGAGTTTCGGCATCAGTTTATGCAGCTTCGTGCATTAGCAAAGACAATCACCGATGCTGCACTTTATAATAGCGCCGCTGTTGGCCAAACAGGACTTACAAAGGAGGAAATTATTCCGGAGTTTATAAAAACATGGGAGAAACTGACGCAGTTTAAGATCGCAGATTTGCGGTTTCTCGTATTTCTCACATTCGGCAATATCTTTTTTCTTTTTTTGAAGAAAAGAGCATCATTAAAAGAAATTTTTACCCAAGATCGGTTTAAACTCGGGTTATTTCTTATCATATCTCTTATAAGCCTTGCGACTCTCTACTATTCATCTAAAAATCCTGTCTGGGCATATCATTTCATCGCCGTTGAGGTAATATATCTTCTTATTATTGGGGTTTGGTCTTCCTGGTTTTCATTTGTACGATACGGGTTATATCTATGGGTTATCTATGTATTCATGAATGGTCTTGGATCCTTTATTCATCAAAAACCAGTTGATCCAGTGAGTTTATCCTCATACGCAACCAAAAAGTATGTTGTCGATACCATCTATCAAGCGCAAGGAAGTAACCCATTTGCAGTGTACGCCTATTCCCCGGCAATCTATACTTTCGACTACGATTATGTATTTATGTGGCAGAAGATGAGTAAGAAGACGACGTATCCATCTGAAACAGAAGATAGAGTCGTGTATTTAATTATACCCAAGACTACGAAGGAAGCAGAAGATGACTTTATCGGATATAAAACACCAAACAATCAGTACAAAACTGTGAAGGCGTGGGATATTTCAGATGGATCTACAATTATAAAACGCGAAAAGACCAATTAACCTGACTGATGGCAGGTAAGCGAACTAACGAAGTAACGAACTAACGAACTAACGAAGTAACTAACTTGCTAACTTACTATTCGCTAACTTTCTCTTTTTTTACCCATTTGCTTTGCGTAGAAATTCTTCAGAATCTGAAGAAGAAGAAAAAGAAGTATAATGCCAAGTGAAACCCAGGTGGTTTTGCGACCTAGATCCTTAAGACTTGCCGTGCTATCTCCAAGGAAAAATCCTACCCCAACGAATAGCAGGCTCCATAGGAAAGACGCAAATGCTGTAATACCGATGTATTCCCGGAAAGAAAAACGAAGTGATCCCGCGCTAAAACAAATAATCGAGCGCAAGCTTCCTATAATATGAGAAGAAAGAATGGCGATACTTCCATATTGTTTGATCGCATACATAGCTGTCTTCTGATTATTTTTAAATATTCTTAACTTTGAGAGTTTTTTGAACCATGTCTGGCTTATATTACCTAAGTAATAATTAGCCAGATCTCCAATGAACATTCCCAGCCAAGAGAGTAGAAGAACAAAAGTGAAAGAAAGCTGTTTTTGTTGGGCGAAATAGCCGCCAAGAAGAATAAAAACACTTCCAGGAAAAATAAATCCCAAAAAAATAACGCTTTCTAAAAGTGCGCTTCCAAAAACTAAAAGATACCCGTATGAGCTAAACAAGGAAGTGACTGTTTCGTGCCAGAGCATACGCTATTATACCTCGCTTATACAGAAGAAACTGCCTACAGTCATGAGCTCAGAAAGAGTTGCTGGCGGAAAATAGAAAGCTGAAGCGCCACCACCATCAAGGTTTATAGCTGAAGTAATTGGTATATTTTTTAGAGATGCAAACGTTTTTATCACTTCTGGTAAAGTTGTAAGTAGCGGACCTGAATAGAGCGATTCTTTCTCAAAGATGCTTAAAAAATATACGGTATCCTCACTGACGAGGGCAACGCTGCGCCTCGCATGCTCATCAGCTGTTAGCTTCAAATTCAGCGCGCTTCCGTTCTCTATAAGTATCGGACCAGACTGAAGAATGATGTCCCAGTTTTCTTGAGGAACACTTCGACCAATCTGGGTGATGCTTCCTCGTATCGCGAGATATCCATTGAATAGATTGCTACTAAGCGGGGCACCTATGCGTGAGCTGCCTGATTGCACTAATCCGAGTGGGGCATTATTTGTATCATAAAAGCCACCATTTATTCCCTTTATACAGCTATGTTCTTGTATGATATCTCGGGTCAGTTTCCTCTCAGCATAATTTGGTATAAGCTGAATAGTTTCTTCCTTTTTTACTTGGAAAAAGAATACTTCTAGGGACATTTCATCGAACGTAAAGGAAAGAGAAGGGGAGTTAGTTGTAGAATTCCCGGTAGGAGAAGGAGTAATCGCGCTCGGTGTCGAAGGGGTAGATCTTGAATGTTTGAGGCTAATAAGTAATCCAAGTATCACAACTACGCAAATTAATATGAGTAATTTTTTCATGTGGAACCTTGAGTTTACCATGGACTATAGTCGATATCTATCCTCTATACCCATCTTACTCTGGTTTGCAACCCGAAGGGTTAGCAAAGCAGATTAGATGGGTGGATACTGAGTAACGAGAGTTGCAAACTCGAGTTACGTGAGTATATCCTTCTTATCGAATTCCTACACTATCCTTAACATACCCATACAGAGATATAAGAAAATATACATTCACCCACGTAAACATACTTCACCATAAATGGCTGTTTACAAATGGATATAAGTATGGTATATAGTATACTCCTGATATGACTATAAGACAATTTCTAACTGTTCGCGAGGTTGCAGAGATATTCAAAATGAATATTCTGACAATCTATGAATATATTCGAGAGGGAAAACTACAGGCTGTTAAGTTTGGTCGTGCGTACCGCATTGAGTCATCTTCACTCGACTCGTTTATCCAAGAACACCATACCAAGAAAGAGAGAATACTATGAAAGATTTATCACTCATAGTTCCGACCCACAATGAAGAAAAGAATGTAAAAGCACTTATCCAGCGTGCCCATTCAGCATTAACTGAAGCTAATATCTCTTATGAAATTATTTTCATCGATGATCATTCAGTTGATAAAACACGAGAAATTGTGCGTGATCTCGCATCAGAATATCCAGTCAAGTTGTATCTAAAGAAGGGTAAGAAAGGAAAGGCATTTTCTATTCTTGAAGGTTCGGAAATTGCAGATTCCCCATACATTGTCATGCTTGATAGTGATCTTCAATACCCTCCGGAAGTAATTCCTGATATGTACAAAAAAAGGGAAAAATATGGGGTAGTTGTGGCAAACAGGAAAACATATAAAAGTACAGCTTTTAGAAAGATAGCCTCACGAATGAACCGATTTCTCTTTGGCACACTGCTTTTTGGAATAAGTGCAGATATTCAATCAGGGTTGAAACTTTTCCACAAAGAAATTATCGATCATGTCGATAAGAAAAAAATAAATGCGTGGTCACTTGATATTCCACTTCTATTTACCGCCCTTGAGTTAGGATATAGCATCGGCTCTGTCAATATTACGTTCGAGAGAAGACAAAACGGAGAATCAAATATTAGTTTTCTTTCCACCGTCTGGCAAATTGGAGCGGGCGCACTAAGACTCAAACTTGCAAAGAAAAAGGTATATATGTTGCCTCCAAAAAACGGCACGATGAAAGGTGCGGGGCTTGTCCATCAAAGGAAGCGATATATTACTCATACCATCTTGCCGCATCAACAATCAGCGCTTGAGACATTTGCAAGGTGGCAAATCTTTGTCATATTTCTCGTTTTTGGAATGGTTGTAGGAGGATTTCTCATTGACGCGTTGGTAACAGCGATTACTATCGTGGGGATTCTCTCAACGATTTATTTCATAGATGTAGTATTTAGCTTCTATCTTTTACTCAAGAGCTTGCATTCACCTCCGGAAATACAAGCGAAACGAGAGCAGTTGGACGGGTTGGATAAGGACAAGCTTCCAACATATTCAATTTTATGTCCCTTATATAAAGAGGCACATATTATTCCTCAATTCGTAGATGCTCTCTGTCAGTTAGACTACCCGAAGGACAAATTAGATGTCCTGCTTTTACTTGAAGAAGATGATAAAGACACGATTGAAAAGGTGAAAAAACTTGATCTACCCGCGTTTATTCGTGTCGTTATAGTTCCAGACTCGCAGCCAAAAACAAAGCCGAAGGCATGCAACTACGGATTAACTATAGCCAAGGGTGAGTATATCGTAATTTATGATGCTGAAGACGTCCCTGATCCGTATCAGTTAAAGAAAGCATATCTTGTTTTTCAAACGCTACCCAGAAACGTAATTTGTCTTCAAGCAAAATT
>CAZYQZ010000130.1:0-4301 GCA_964649915.1 uncultured Gammaproteobacteria bacterium
GGCCATGCCGTATCATTGAGCTTCAGTCCGCATCCTATACCCGCGGGACTTGCTCCTCCCGCAACGGTTACGAAACACTGGAAATCCTCTCCAATTGCGATTGTGTCCTCAGATGCACCAATTCCATCGACGGTTGAGCAGGAGGCGTCAGCAAATGAACGCAGCGGACCAACAGATTGACGAGCAGATGTTGCGCCAATCAAAAAAGAGGAAATGAAAAGTGTTGTGACAAGAAAGGTGAGGGATAATCCTGAAATTTCGTGCGGTGTATGAAGAAGTTTAGAGGACATATTCCCATTGTGTCAAAGTGAAGCATAGAATTCAAATGACTTGTCTTTGATAGTTGATTCTTGTATGATAGATATCTTCTATGAAGCACGAAAAAAGCATTTTTCCCAATGGACTTCGCTTAGTGACGGTACCAATGCCAGCAGTTTCATCGGTAACGGTGCTTGTTCTTATCGGCACCGGAAGTAGGTATGAAGTGCGTGAAAACAACGGTATTTCTCACTTTCTTGAGCACATGGTTTATAAGGGAACGACACGTCGTCCACTTGCTATAGACATCCCATCTGAGATAGAAGGAATTGGCGGATCATGGAATGCTTACACCTCTAAGGATCACACGGGATTTTATATTAAAGCTGCAAATACTCAACTTGAACACATGGTAGATATCCTTTCAGATATTCTTCTTAACTCGTTATTGAAAACAGAGGAAATTGAGAAAGAAAAAGGCGTGATTGTAGAGGAGATCCACATGTACGAAGATACGCCTATGCAGAAAGTAGGAGAGGTGTTTGAAGAGCTTATGTACGGTGATATTCCTATGGGATGGGATATTGCTGGGCCTGAAGAAACAGTGAAGAAGTTTACACGGAAAACATTCACGGATTATTGGGAGAAACATTATCTTCCATCAAATGCAGTTGTGGCAGTTGCTGGGGGAGTAGATCAGAAACACGTTGCGAGTTTGATTGAAAAATACTTAGGAGCATGGAAAAACGGAAAGAGTGGAAACTGTCTACCAGCTACCATCTCTCAGAAAGCTCCACGAGTAAAGGTGCGGTTCAAGAAAACAGAACAAGCACACATGTGTATTGGTGTTCCAGGCTACCCTCTGGGGCATAAAGATAGGTACAATGCATCACTTATGGCGGCAGTATTAGGAGCCGGTGCAAGTAGCAGACTGTTTGATGAAATTCGTGAGAAGCGCGGATACGCGTATTACTGTCGATCAGGAAATGATCAGTATAAAGATGTTGGTCATTTTGTAACTCAGTCGGGTATCGTTCTTTCGAAAATTGATGATGCAATCCAAGTTATTCTCGAACAATTCCATCTGCTTGCAGAGAATAAGCGCCCAATAGAGAAGAAAGAGCTTGATCGGGCAAAAGAATTACTCAAGGGGCACCTCATACTCAGTCTTGAAGATAGTCGCAACGTTGCGGGACACTATGGCACAGATGAACTGATAGAGGGAAAAATGGATACTCCACAAGAAATCATCAAGAAGATTGACGCAGTGAAAGCTGATGACATTGTAAGAGTCGCAAAGGATTTATTTCTTAAAGATAAACTTAATCTAGCTGTAATTGGACCATTTGAAGAGGACGAGAGGTTTAAAAAGTTATTAACATTTTAAAATAAAAATATATGGATCGAACAATCGTACTAGTAAAACCAGACGCAGTTAAAAAAGGAGTCATTGGGAAAATTATTACTCGATTTGAGGATGCCAATTTTACACTCGTTGCTGCCAAACTCATGCGACTTCCAGATGATCTTATCGACACATGGTATGCCCATCACAAAGAGAAGTCGTTTTACCCAGAACTAAAAGGCTTCATGACCTCATCTCCTATTATGGCCATGTTATGGGAGGGTAGTGATGTTGTCGTAAAAGTGCGAGAATTGTGTGGACCTACAGATAGTACGAAAGCAGCAAAAGGAACAATTCGAGGAGATTTCGGTAAGGATATTCAGGAAAATGCAATCCATGCCTCTGAAGATGAGGGAAACGCTAAGAAAGAAATGGATCTTATGTTTCATCCTCACGAAATCCACGAGTGGAAGAGGTAAGAGCCCTTAATTAAAGAGTAATTTTAAAAGAATAATCTTTATCAGAGATAGTAGGTGCAGTATTTTTCGTTGCCGCAAGAGAAACATCTTTACCATCTAGTGAAACAAATACTTTTACTTCTTCATTTTTAATACTATCGTCTTTCGGAAGAATTTGAGTTCCTGTCTGGCTTGTAATTACAACACCAGGTTCGCCTGCGCGTAAAGTGTACGGGAGCATACCCCTTTCATTCATTTTGTCATATTTCAGTTGTCGGATTGTACCATCAGGAAGGGCAGAGTACACATCGTGAGAATATGTATTACAGAAAAGAAATCGAAGAGGCTCATTGTCTACTATGCCAAATGGTAATTTTTCACGCTTTTCTGAAAATATCTGGGAGATCGTAGTGAACGCTTTAAAAAACTCAGCAGGAGAATCACAGGCAACTAAGCACGTAGTGTCTATGTCAGTTTCAGAAGTTGAAGTGCCCTTAAAAGCTCCTCCTTCAGTTATAAATACTGCAGACGTAGTGCCAGCAACACTACGTTGAGAGGTTTGAGCTACTTGGCTGATGAGATCTCGAATCTGCGTAGACCAAAAGTTTGGTTCTATATTCCATTTACTTTTGTACCATCCCTGTATGAATTCATCATCATGCAGATCATCAGGAATTTGTGTGTATACTGTCCGACGAACTCGATATTTCTTTTTACCTACTTTATCAGGATTATCTTGGCGAACCCATTCCAAAACTCCTTGCCTTACCTGTTTTAACTCATGTAAATATTCAGATGAAGCAATTTCCCATGCATCGTCAGTTTTTATAAGCCCAAGCGATTTCTCATCTTGGATAGTTGTAACCTTTTGAATTTCATTCTCTAAAATCACTTTATTTGAGGGAAAATTTCCAATCATACCATATGATTTTTGAATCTCAGAATTATATCTCATCTTACGTAAGAGCATAGTGAGTTTTTCAGGGGTAAAAAGGTGACGAGATATAGTTGAAAAAATCGGAAGTACATCATCCGATTTGTAATACACATCTTTATTCCAATCGACAGAGGCAAGAATATCAAAACATTCTCTAGCAATGAGTTCAATATCTGACTGCTTTTGTAAAAGATCTTTGGGAGCTACACTGAGTATGCCAGTAAGAGTTTGATCAAATGCTTGTTCGTATGTTTGAAGTTGAGCGGGAGAGTGATGTGTAAACTCTGCAAATCTACCAATCGTATTTTCCGAAAACACTTTTCTTATAAGTTGCTGAGTGAATGGTGAAGGGGGAGATAAATCGACCTTGATGTCTACTGGTGAGACAGAAATGGTATTTTCCATATGCATAGTATATCTAATTCTGCATATTTATGGCGCCAGAAAATAAATTTCTTTAGATATTAAGTAGTGTCTTAATATTGATATTGTGGGAGATTCACGGTTAACTCTTGGAGTAGATATTTCCCGGTGCGAGTTTCCAGATTGAATCGAGGACTGGTTTGGCGTTTCTCGTTGAGATCCACGAGTGGAAAAGATAAAACAGCTCACTTAATATAGATATATGGATGTATTATCGGGAGTTAATGAAGGGGTATATCCTCATCTAAAAAAGGCTGCACTTAATTCAGAAGTTATATATCAGCGGAGGGAAAGAGGTTTTCCCTTTGTTAAGGAAATAACTGAACCACGAGATAAAAACGAAAGACATCCTTTCAGTTTTGTAACCATTGGGTCTGATCGATTTAGTTCTGGCATCTCAGGTCAACCGAAAATTATTACCCAAGTGTCTCCTGAACATGGAAGATCATCAGACGCTGAAGTCACTCGTCAAGCAATCTGGTCAGACGAAACCGGTAATTTTTTTTATAATGATGTAAATTTGAAGGGTAATCGATGGGTAGATTTACAACTTGTTGACGATCCATCTTCTCGTTTCAGAATTAACGGTATGATGGATAAGGCGACGTTTGAGTACAAAATCGGTCGTGAAAATGCACTACGACTTGCGGGAGTTGAAACTGAATTAACTGAGTTAGTTCTATCTCCGAGTGAATTTATTTATGGAAATGAGAAGTACAGCTTAGACGAATTAAAGAAAAAATTGCTTTCGGGATATCAGGGACAAGATAGAGATTCGAGAGATTCGGCCGCAATATTTCTTGAGAAATTTGAGCCAATAATTTTAGTAAGGTCACTCCAGGTTCCAGAGAGAGTATCTGACTTACAATGGGCCCAATCT
>CAZYQZ010000131.1:0-4299 GCA_964649915.1 uncultured Gammaproteobacteria bacterium
CCGAAAATATCTGGAGAGATAAAAAGGACCAGGTGAAAAATCTCGCGTAGTCCATGAGTGAAAAGCTGCTGTGCCCCACCGCTACTTCTATATGACGAAGAAAATAACTCTATGCTTGGGATCAGTTGTAGTGCACAAATCCCCACTCCTAAGATGATAGATTTTCCTAAAAGTATGTACGAATATAAAGATGCGCGCTGCGACCTTCCGTAATAGATGATGAATACGAGAAGAATGAGAAGACCATACGCGAAGTACTGCAATTGACCTGCAAGAATAGAGAGTGCGATTGCAACTCCCAGGCCAAACAGGTACCGTCTCTTTCGTGTATCAATATATCGCTTAGCACAGAGGAAAAACGCCGGATACCAAAGAAGAACGTGACCCTCAGACCCGAACTCAAGTGTCGTGATCATCAGAGAATTAAATGCAAAGACCATACTGATAAAGGCGCTCAACGTCTTCCGAAAACCAAGTTCCCTGCTTAGGACATACGAGAAGAAAAGCGAGAGTAAAAGTTGGGAAAATAACAAGATGTGCCATGCGGGTATCACCCCTAGGAACGCGAGAAAACTAAATGGATAGAAGACCATGGGCTTGGCAGAGGCCATAAACGGCATTCCCATGAACTGATATGGATTCCAAAATGGCACAATTTTCTTCACGACAGATTCAAAGACGAGATGTTTCCACGGATACATCTGGACGATACTGTCCTGCATGTAGGGATTCTTCACAGTCACTTTTCCTCCATAACTTTCTGACCACGGTCCATACGCCTTGACAAGTAAATCAGTAGGCAGAAGGATTCGACCTCTGAAAATCGGGTTGAGAAAAACTGCCGTAATGAAGAAAAAAAGAAGAGACACACCAAGAAGAGGTAATAAACGGCGCATAGTACAGATGTACCATACTTTTTTCCGTTGCACCATATGGACTATTCTGGTAGAATACCATCCATCTATGAGTACTAAAGCCAAACGACATGTAGCACACGAATGTAACGCGATCGTTATCTCCTGTATGGACTTCCGACTTCGCAAGTATCTGCGTGCCTGGGCTTCATCAACTCTGGATACGGGTGGATATGACAGAGTCGCAATAGCAGGTGGAGTGAAAAACCTGGGAGTAATCGTGGATCAAGTTTCCCTTTCTGCACAACTTCATAACATCAATGAGGTATACCTTATCAATCACGAAGACTGCGGAGCGTATGGCGCTGAAGGATCATTTGAAAAGCATAAAGAAGACCTTCTGTTTGCTCAAACAATCATAGAACAAAAATTCCCTGACATGAAAATCATCCCCCTCTATCTTAAACTCAACGGAGAATTTATCCGAGTTAACGAGAAATAACTACTTTTTCGGATTACTAGTATCAAATAAATCTTTTTTGAAGAATCTAGTTTCCATATTCCATTCTTTCATTCCAGTATTTAATAATCCAAATTCATCTCTCTCCACTGTAAAAACAGTAAGTCTGGGAATAAGTTTCCGATTATAGTATCTACGTATTTCAAATGGTGATTGGTATGTTTCTTTCAATAATGATTGTTCAATTTCATCACCTGTCGGCCATATTCCTCCATCAGTTTCACCAATTTGAGAAACAACATCTGAAAGGATTGGAGCAGAAATCACTGATGTTGCAGGGTTGTATCCATCATGACTGTAATTTGCTGGTGAACCTGCGTACCATTTTCCATCAATTCCTTGAGCTAAAAAGTATGCGTGATAACTACTTCCATCAGAATTTGTATGAGGTTTAAACGTATGTTCGTTATCCTCCCAAGATTTATACAACATCAGGCGTGAAAATAACTTTGGATATTTCTTCGTTAGGAATTGCAATGCCGCCAATGAATTAATCTGACACTCAGCAGATGTCTCATTTACAAGCAACTCTTCGACATCGGGAATACTATCATTTCTGATACGTTCCTTTTCAAAAACTGGTTTAATTCTTTTATTCAATACTGCAAGCATTGCGTCGGAAACTGCGTCTTGGGGAGTTATTTCATTCTCAGTCTCTGAAAATTCCATATAATTATGAATATTCCTTTTCAATATTTTAACAAAAATGAATGTCCGAATAAATAAAAAGGAGTGCGACACTGCGCGATATCGCACTCCTGCGATGAATGGAGCTAGAAGCCAAGTGGCTTTCGCTGGAGGATTGAGCCTCCGACGTAGAACACAATGATTCCTACCAAACCCCATCCGAGCATTTGGAGAGCGGATGTAGCATCCGCGCTCCCAGATGGCGGAGAGTTAAGCTCTCCCCCACCTGCCGGCCCACCCGGGGGCCAATGCTTGTTGCAAAAACCACTGCTAAGCGGGAATTTTAATTGATATGTGGAGTCATCTGTCTTTGTATATGTCACCACATTTCCCGACCTCAATATCGTAAGATCGGTAAGGGAGATGCCCGCCATCTCCCATACATACTTGTCTAAATCAGTAAAACCTAAGGCGACAATTGTTATGATTCCCATGTCGCCTCTTTCTCCACTTTCGCATTTAGAAACTGATTGATGAGCTGTCGCAACGGACAAAAATGCCCGTTCCGCTACACTCATAATCTGCGCCACATTGGGCAATACTAATCCCGCTACCGCTCCTAAGAAGAGTAGCAAGATGATGAATCTCTTCATTTTTCACCTGTATAAAGACACGGACGCGCATCCGCATCTTGAATCTACGTTTGGAAATGTGCAAATTCTAAAACTCTTTCAAACACGCGCTACATTGATAGATCAATGTGTATTTGAAGAATTCGCGTGCATTATACCAGATGCGCTAGAAGAGCAAGTGACCCGTGTCAAAGAAAACGAATTTATATGCGTAGCGAGGGTGGTTTTTCAGAAACTGGAGAGCGAGTGCCCGATCTATATGACTACTTCCCACATAATATACTATATCGGCAGTTGACTCTCTCATGAACGAAAATAACTCATCCCCGTCAAGCCTGACAGTCTTCTGATAGACAACGCGGACTCCTTTTCCTGAGTTCTTGATATACGAAATCATTTCATCATCGATAAATGGAAAGTGCATAAAGTGACGTCCCGCAGGATGAAAAAGTGTATGCACGAATGATCCTATTCTACTGCTTTGATGGCTAAAGTACCGCCTGCCTGTCCACACGACACATTCATCAGATAATCCGGTAAGATAAGAAAACCACCGCGCATTCGCCGGCTGAGGAGGTGCATTTCTCCCTTTTAGAATCTCTTCAATCTTTCTTTTGATTGTATGATATGGACTAGATACTACACCATCGTAATCTAGTACGGTCAATACCTTCCAATGGTTCCGTTTCAAAAGAATTTTCTCAAGTTGAGTAAAGTGCGTCTCTCGCACATCTATCACTCGTTCCTTAATCCGAAGACCAAGTAGACTCTCTTCAAAGACACGGTATAACCGGGAATTATGATCACCGTGTCCTATCTTCTTATATACTCCCCCATATTTCTCTATTTCTCGTTTGAAATACCCGCTGTCAAATGTGGCGGGATGAACAAGAAATCGAAGTAATTCGATCATAGACCTATTATATAGTGTACGACATATATGAACTAGCGCTTCATGATGGATAATTATCTTTTTTACTTTTTTTATTAAAGGATGGTCCTGATTAGAATTATACGTGCGAATGATACCGTGTAAAAAAGATTAATCAATTCAAACTCTTTTATTAATTCTATAAGTTATATTCAAACTTTCATTTTTTCTGGGGTATGAAAATTATGTGATAAAAGTCACAGGAAATTAATAGTAAATACAATACTATAGTGTTATACGCATTCTTAGTTTTTATATACCTATATAAGTATAACTATGAGTTATCAACCCGAACAACTAGCTCGAGGATCTGTTGATCCTATAGAGTGTATCGTTTCTCTCCAAATAGACACACCCAAAGTTGATTCGTTTCATCTTTTAGATTCTCTTCGTTTCTCGAAGTCATCTATAGAAGGCCGAGAGGGTACGTTTTCCGATGCATGTCATACTGTTCTTACAAAACTTAACCCAGCGCCAAATAATCCGGAAGCGAGTGTGGCGGTAAGTAATATATTTCAGGCACTATCCCTTCTTGACCATCCAATCGCAACAACCTCCATTGCTCATGAAATCACAAACACACACCCCGATACACGTAGGCTTGCGTTTCGTACCATACAACATATATTGAAAGAGAAACCAATTCCCGAAGAATCATATGATGAAATTATCCAAGCGCAAGACGAATGCGCCATTCCCCTTCTGGCAACTGATCCCTCACAAACAATACCTCCC
>CAZYQZ010000132.1:0-4299 GCA_964649915.1 uncultured Gammaproteobacteria bacterium
AAGAATTAGTTGAAAAAGTTACACGAGGGAACACAAAAGAGCAGAAACCAAAAGATTTTGCTTGGGAGAGTTTTCAAGAAGTTGCAAAAGAACAATTTATACGCTTGCGGGATAAAGGACTTTCAATACCGGTTATAACGTTGTAAGTCCTAGGGCAATTTTTCATTTGAGGCTACACTTGGGCAGTAGCCTCAAATGTTTAGATACGAAAAGAGCATCACTAACGCTAGCGGGATAGGGCTACGATTAGTAATGCTCTCTTTTTTATGGTACCGGTCACCTCTTGAGCAGATAGACGACCAATACCTATTCTGACAAACTACCACAGCGTGAAAAATCTTGTCAAGGCGATTTCCTGAATCTGATTATTGTTTTTTGGATTGCTACATCAACGTGAAAGTAAGTCATATTCTGTAGTGTGTATCTCTCAAAGACAACCACACCTCTAGTGTTTGATCTATCGATGCAATCATTTAGAGTGCTGGAACGTGCTAACAATTTGACTTTATACAAGTGAGATGTTAGAATAGCGCCTCAGTACAAACTGTCCCTTCGGGATACGTCTCACGGGATGATTCCTATGAAATATTTGCCCAATGAAATATTAAATAAAAAAATAACTCTGGAAGATGCTACCTCAGCATATTGCCAGAGTTTTTCTTTGGGAAAATAACGATTCGGCTCCTGTATGGGGGATGGAGAGTGGCACTGGAAAATCTTAAGAACATGCTTTCCAGTGTAAAGGTAAAAAAGTTAAGATGACAACTTTTATCTGATTTTGAAAGGGGGATGGGGAGTAGGGCAGGCTTCCTATCTCCCTTCCAGAACCAGAAATCATCTTAACTTTTTTACACTGAAAAGCTCATGTGAACTTTTCAGTGCCGGCTTCCTATCTCCCATAGAGAAGCTGATTTTTTTGAGAACTACTTCACTTCGTAAATTTTTGTTGATCCAGACGTAAACACTACAGTACCCAAACTATTCCATTTTTCTTCATCAAGTGTTGGATATTTTTGTTTCTCCAGTTGACCAATAATTACAAGTGATACGTTGTATTTTTCAAGAAGAGTCTGCGTTTGACGAATGTCTTTTGATTCATACAGTGTTTGTACCTCCGGAATACGTCTGCCAGCCTCATCATACGATCCTCTCCAAAGCCATTCATGAACTGGCCATCCAATGATTGTTGGAAGACCTGTGTTTGACGAAAATCGTCCATAATCAGTGTAAGATTCACCATTTGCTTCAAGAATAACTGGTTGGCCCTGTATGTTTTGGCGAAGCCATTTTACCGCTTCGTAATCAGAAGGGTATTCACGCTTCATCCATGTTAAACCATCAAGACCCTTATATGTTTTGAGGCCTCCGTAGTAGGAATTAATTGCAAAAAATGGATATATGCCTACTAGAAAAAAAAGAAGGAGAAAAAGAGCAAGATAAAGAACTTTTGCGATGCCTGTTTTCATTGGTTTTATACGCAAAAGAATATAGCTACTATTAAGGGCCATCATCATAAAAGCCTGATATCCGAGCTTAAACATCGTGTTTGCTCTGTAATGCATAGGATAAATATCTTTCACGTAAAAAAATTCTGGAAAAATAAGAAGAAGGGTAGAAAGTATCGATGTTAGGATAACAAAAATATCTACAACAGGAAGAGCTTTATGCCCATGGGTTTTAACGTTTCTCAAAAACGGAATCAGTATGAAGCCAATAAATCCGAGGAACGAAAAATAAAAAAATCCCCATAATGTCATAAGCATCCATAGTGGAGACTTTTGACATTTTCCTTCTTCGAACAATAATGGTCCAAAATGTTTCCCTAATAACTCTACGGGTGCACATAAGACCCCTATACCTGTCCCAAATGGTTTGAAATACCACGAGAAGGGTAGATTAGTGATAAGAAAAAAGAAGACGATAAAAAGACATGCTGAGAAGGTCTGATACAACGTTGAGAGGATGCCCTTTTTTTGTGTATGGTTAAGATACAAGATAGTAAGACTGGTGAGCGCCATATAAATTAATCCATCAAGAGCGTTCGTCATGTACATGACTGATAAGAGAAGGGAAAGTAAAAACAAATACGGAAGCGAAACTGAAGTACGTTCTTTAAACTCTTCTAAAAACGTACGCACTTTATCTTTGAAATATGGAGATTCAGAGTGATCGATTTTCGCTTCGTGAGTGAGTGTATTGTCCTTTTCAGTTTTAGTTTTTACTAGAAGATTCAAAAGAAGTGCGAGCGTGAGAAGAACGAAAGGAATGTCAGATACATGACCGTGTAAATCGGCAACAACAAAAGAATAAAGAGGAAATTCATGAATCGTATAAGGAATAAACCGTGTCGCGTTAGGATACCAGTAGGTTTCTGGATGATAGCCAAACTCTAAATTCCAAAATGGTACGGGATTATCGTTAGGATATCCGGTAGTGAAGGTGTAGATGGTATGCAAATTTCCGGCGAATGTAACAAGAAATCCTGCGAGGAATCCACCCACAAGTATACGTTTTATATTGATTTTTTCTACAGTATTTTTTAGTTCTCTTAGTAGAAAAATCATATTTGATCCGAGCGAAAAGGAGAGAGTAAACGTGAGTGCAAAGAGTGTTGCTATCATCAAGTTGTAGGTTACTACCGAATCAATATTGGATAACTTGGTAAGGACCGCCATGATGAGATGGCCAAAATAGTAATAGTTAATAAAATATCCACCCGTGTAATCGGGAGACTTCGTAAGCCACATATCAAGCGGGGGAAAATATGTACTTCGTAAAATGCTCTGGACAAACCCAAAGTCCATGAATTTTTCAAGTCCCCGAATTGAAGATTCAGTAGCTCGTACATACGACCAGAAGCTTAATCCTATGAGAAAAAGAATCTCTTCAAGAATCATGAAGATTTTAGGGATGATATTCGTTTGAGTTTCTCGAACCTTTTTTTTGTTTGAAATGTAGAGCCAAAGATTAATCGCACCGATTCCTAGTAGAACCACAATGAGGCTTTCACGGAAAAATGGGAGTATTTTTCCAACTCCCATAACCCATGTAATCCACGAGAGAAGGAGAATACCAATAACTTTTGAGAATATGTACCCTTCGTCAATAAACCGGTGAAACAGTCTCTTTGTGATCGGAAGGACACAGAGTCCAAGAATCAAAAGCGTAACCCACCATTGTAAAACAGCGACACCATCAGATAGCATGATTCTCTCATTATAAAAATTTTTTGATATAATGCACAAGATGAAGACGCAAAAAATACGAGTAGGATTTGACTTCGATGGAGTTGTTGCATACAACCCATTTCGCATTATCCGACCAATTATCGCCTACGTAAAAAGAGATCTTCTTGGTATCAGAACGCTCAATTTTTTTTATCCTCAAAATCGGTTACAACAAGTAGTCTGGACTCTTTTACATGAATCCAGCATATTTCCAGCTCAAGGTACAGCTCTGTTAAAAAAATATGTTTCAGAGGGGAAAATTGAAGCACATCTTATTACTGCGCGCTACAGTTTTCTTGATAGTCACCTTGATCAATGGCTAGAAAAGCATGATTTAAAAAAAACATTTAAAACGATTAATTTAAATAATAAAAATGAGCAACCGCATATTTTCAAGGAGAAGACGATAGGTAAATATAAACTTGATTATTTCATTGAAGATAATTTTGATATCGTAAAACATCTCAGCAAAAAAGATACGAATAAAGTCTATTGGATTTATAATATTTTGGATAAAACTATACCTTACGAACATAAACATCCCCATCTTGAGTCTGCGTTAAAGAAAATCGTGTCTTCATGAAGGTACTTTTTTCTCTCACATACTATCATCCGTACGTTTCAGGTTTAACCCTGTACATCGAGCGTCTCGCAGAGCAACTTGCAAAGAAACATCGTGTACGAATTATCACTTTGCGATACTCACAATCGTTAGAAAAGGAGGAAACATACAATACCGTCTATGTTTTGCGCGCAGAGCCCACACTAAAAGTGAGTAAAGGGTTTTTATCACTAGAGTGGATATGGATAAGTTTGAGGGAAATTCTTCAAACCGATGTGGTTATTATCAGTCTTCCGCAAGTTGAAGGTATCCTTCCAGCATTTTTTGGAAAATTATTCGGTAAAAAGGTAATTACGATTTATCATTGTGAAGTTATTCTTCCAGAAAGTTCTTTCAATAGACTGGTTAATACCGTGGTCCACCTGATGAATTATCTTTGTTTACTCTTTTCAGATAGGGTTGTAACCTATACGCAAGATTTTGCGAAGCATTCAAGACTTTTACATCATT
>CAZYQZ010000133.1:0-4280 GCA_964649915.1 uncultured Gammaproteobacteria bacterium
TACCATCCTGAGGAGAGAGATGTTCGTCTGTTCGAAGCCTTGAAAGAATTTTTATTCTTGTGACAATCCTATCCAGCAGAGGTTTGGGCAAGTATAAAACATCGTGTAAAATACCATCGATCCGAAACCGAACAAGTAAATTTTTTTCTTGCGGTTCGATATGGATATCTGATGCCTTATCTTGATATGCATACGAAACAAACAGATCAACAATTTTGGAAATTGGCGCCTCGTTATTTGCCGAAAGAGATTCATCCTCTTCTATGTGTAAGTTTTCAAAAACCTCGGCTAGGTCTTTACGGTAGAGCGCTAGACTATTATAAAAATCCCGTTCAGTAATAAGATATGGAATAATTTTTTGACCCACTTTTTTCTCAAGCATTTGGGTAAGCACCGTATTATGCGGGTCGATCATTGCAAGCTTTAACCCTTCGGGAGTTCGCTCAAAAGGAATGACTTTTTGTTTCCGTGCGATTCTTTCTGGAATAACGTGGATGATTTCTTGAGGAATAGTGAGTTTGGTTAAAATAACAAATGGAATTTTCAAATGGTCCGAAATAATAAGTCCGAGGCTCGCGTCCGAAATAATATCTTTACTTATCAGAGCTTCCGAGAGGGACATGTTCGCATTCTTGGCAAAGTCCGAAAATTCCGCGAGTTGAGGTTCGGTGAGTAATTTATGCTTAATGATGAGCTGCTGTAGCTGATCTTCAGGTATAACCATAGGGCAGAATGGCACACATAACAAATAGATTCATCCACAAAAGATGACTTATTTTATTGTAGGATAGAAATGAATGGATATCAATTTGTTGAGAGATCAACTCAAGTATTTTTTGACCTTCGCGAGGATTTGATCAGGAGTGTAATTACTTTTCGTGAGACATTCCTTGGCACCCAGCGTTAACCCCTTTTCTGTAAAAGTCTCTTGACCCAGATTTGAAAGTATGAGGATTGGTCCATTTGGTTTCTGAGGCTTTTCACTTTGCAGTTTTTCAAGTATCGCAATTCCGTCCATTTTCGGAATGAGGATGTCTAAAAGAATAAGATCGTATCCGCCATTGAGTATCGCAAAGTATCCCTCCTGACCATCCTTCATCGTATCAACTGCGAACCCTTCGGTTGTTAGTATTTCCTTATAGAGGTCACGAATAGCCTGATCATCATCGATAACAAGTATTTTTTTGGGAGACTGTTCCATATAGAAAGGGTAGCATGCACACTAATCACTGTAAAGGGAGGGGATAGGTGACTTAACTTGGTTTTGCAAGAGGAATCGAAAAGATGAAGCGCGACCCCTTTCCCAGCTCTGATTCTACCCAAATTTTACCCCCAGATTTTTCGACAATTTGTTTACATATATAAAGACCTAAGCCCGTACCTCCGGGAGGTTGGGCATATGTAGTATTTGTTGTTTCAATGCGGGAAAATTTCTTGAACAGTTCATGCTGATCATTTTTACTAATACCTGTTCCGGTGTCAGCTATACTGATAAGGAGATCTGGCGCTTTTTCTTCAAAAGATACCGTAACTTTTCCACCAGATGGCGTGAATTTAATTGCGTTACCGATAAGATTAACTAAAACCTGATGAATCTTATCTGGATCCGCAAAACCCATGGGCATGGCAATGTTATCAACCGTAAAGTTAAGGTTTTTCTCCTGAGCTTTGGGAACAAGCTCTTCATGGACATCTTTCCCGAGTTTATTAATATCAAGGGGTTGTGCAAAAAACTGCAGTCTTCCGCTCTCAATTTTGGACAGATCCAGCATGTCGTTCACGAGTTTTAAGAGACGGTCTGTGGAGTCGTATGCCTGATGAAGATACTGTTGGATTTTCTGGGGGTCATCACGGTTCTTATTGTAGAGAATCATCCAGAGATAACTGCGAAGCGCGGTCATAGGAGTGCGAAGCTCATGGGAGGCGATAGAGACAAACTCATCCTTCAACTTATCTACCTGAGTAAGTTGTTCGTTTGCGATCTGGAGTTTTTTGGTTGCATGATCAACCTCCTCCTGCAAAGTAATGTTAAACTTGCGCATGGTTTCGTAGGCTTGAGCTTTCTTAATTGCAACAGCAGCTTCAGGAGCAAATACTTTCAAGAGACTGAGCTCATCTTCAGAGTAATTTCCTTCAATTTTATTTCCCAGTATGAGTATTCCAACCGTTTCACCTTCTGCCTTAAACTGAATCACAATAGTTGCAGAGATCTTGCGAAATACTTCTATACTGTGAGAGTCTTCTACCTCTTTTAAGAGAGTGAAATTGTGCTGTGCAGATAAGGTGCTGATAATATCATCATCAACAACCAAAGCGTCCTTATAGCCTTCCTGGAGAACATCATATAAAGTCTTATTTTCAAGAAGAATAATTGCGCCCGATTCAATATGCAGCTTCGAAAGTAACTCTTTAAGTACGAGCCGTGTGAGATCGCGAAGATGTAGTGTCGCTGCCATAATCCGAGTAAGCTCATACAGAAGTGCACTTCGTGTAGCAGTGTCAGTGTGGGACGTGGTGGTGGATGCTTTTTTGCGAAAAGTGAATTTTTTCAAAAATAACATAAGAATATTCTGGTTGATGTTAGTCAATATTACAGCGTTTCTGGTACCTTACGTTGAGAGAAATTTACCAACCTCTGCGACGACTTGATCTGGGGTAAGCGTTGCTTTCATAAGGTATCCATCAGCACCCATGGAGAGAGCTGATTTTATAAACTCATCCATATTCATGGAAGTAAGAATAACAATTTTTTTATTCGGATTTACTGGGAGATTTTTCTGGTAATCTTCCAATATTTGGATCCCGTTTTTTCCGGGGAGGAGAAGGTCAAGAAGAACAATGTCATATCCGCCATCTTTCATTTTCTTCTCTGCTTGTATTCCATCAATTGCCGTATCGACCATATATCCCGCATCAGTGAGGATGGTTTTATAGAGTTCAAGAAGACTGGCGTCGTCTTCAACAAGCAGAATTTTGGGCATGTATCTCAACCGTAGGGGAAAGTAGAGTGTATGTCAAGTCTGACGACTGATAAACTCAGCGATATTCTTGCCAATTTCTACCGCATAATTTGTGCCCCGATCCCAGGGATAGACCATGTCCATATTGGCAAGAAATACGTTTTTTATCGGTGTTTCAAATTCCGGAATATGCCTGGAGTAATTCACAGGAAATACAGGCTGAGCAAAGGGTCCAAAGAAAAGTTCTGATGAGACAATGGAAGATGGGCGAAAGCGTGGGTTTATTTTTTTCAAGAAAGGAATAAATTTCTTCAGGAGCTCTTCTTTAGATAAAGACAAATACGGGTGATCTTTTGGCAAATAGTTTCCTATATACAACAAACGCTTTCCGTTGTAATGAACAGGGTCGATGAAATTGGTATGTTCAACAACAGCGATAAATGGAAACGATCTGTCATTTACATTCAGCCAATAGGTATGATCTTCAAAAAACGTCTCATCCATAACCAGAAGAAGGTTAAGGGCATGTAAATGAGAGATAGCATTTAATTGTTTGGTATATGTTTGGGAAAGTTGAGGAAAAAGTTTCAGGAAAATTGATGTAGGTGTTGTCACAACTACCTTGTCATAGCGTGAGAGATTTTTTTGGTCAAATGAGGTGTTATAGTGAATCACACCTCCACTTTTTACGATAGATTTCCCAAGTTGTTCTGCTAGAAACTGAAATCCCCCCTTCATATACCCAAGAGTAAATGTTCGCTTTTTAATCCGTGCCCAGAACCAGGCCATATTCACAACATTCTTATATGGTCCGAATTTTCCATTAATAAGTGGATCCCAAACAACTTCTGAAACACGCGCCCCGTAGGTGCGGTGAATCCAGGAAAGTGCTGTTTCACGTTCCAAAGTGGTGCCGATAGACTTGGGGATAATTTTCAAATAAGCCGAGACAAACGATAATCGCAAACGGTCAACAAGAGAGAGGGGAGAAAAGCCCAGTATGTGGGAAGGGGAGTTAAATGGATAGATTTTCCCCTGGTAATACAGACTCGTGAGTGGTTTGGGAAAAAGAAGTGATGATGAAAGTCCTAGCTCATGGATAAGATTAATAATGGCGGTGTCGTTGGTAAAGAGGTGATGGTAATGTTTCTCAATTGGCCAGGAAAAATTGGCAATCTGCACTCCAATTGCGAGTCCGCCTGGCTTCTCTTCTTTTTCAAACACCTCAACCTGATATCCCTTTTGTATCAGGTAATATGCTGCAGATAGACCACCAAAGCCTGCACCGATAATAGCAATTTTTTTATGCACAAGGAAAGT
>CAZYQZ010000134.1:0-4266 GCA_964649915.1 uncultured Gammaproteobacteria bacterium
ATTTCTTTGAAAGAGTTATATATACCAGCCCAAATATGTTTAATCATAATTGTGTTGTCTCCCTTTACCTACTCCAATTTTCCAAACTTGTTGACTGAGAGTTAGAAATACTCCAATATTGATTGCGGCTAAAATATTTATCATCCAAAGAAGATATTTCTGCTCCAAGAAAAGATATACCCCAGTGAAATCTCGACCTAATCCATAAAACAATAAATCATAAGTTATATATATTGACACGAGAATAATAAAATTAGGAAACATTTTTTTATATTTCACAAGTATTACAGTAAACAATGGAATAAGTGAAAAATAATGATTTATTTGAACACCCACTCTTAACATGACATATGCATAAATCTGAATAACTCCTGCAAGAAATATATAGAAATTATTCTTTTTTTTAAGTGCGGTTCTCAAAAAATAAATATTTACCGCGGTAAAAACTATTAACAAAGTATATCCAACCCACTCTAAATTAAATCCAGATTGAATATAAAATTGTTTTATCATTACATGTTTAAATGAGTACCCAAAAACTGCATCAAATATTGGGACATTTCTTCCTACTGAATATAGAACCTCGATAATATACTGTAGAATAAGCCAAATATTTGGTGTACCAGAAAGCGCAACGGTAACTCTTGAAATTGAAGCCATTCCTAATAACATGCTTAGGCCGTGTTGAGAAGTAATAAATGGACTTGCAATAATGACACTAGATCCTATTGCCACAATCCATGCAATAACGTTTTTCTTTATCGAATGTTGAAACAACCCAGAAAATAAAACTATCGGAAATATTAATATTCCTTGCGGTTTAGTTGCCATACCAAGTACTAGAAAAATCCAACTAAAATTAAGATTATTTTTATATACATTTATTATTGATAGCAAAACGAACATAGCCATTAGAGCATCTCTATAACCCTGGATTGGTGAATTTAATAAAACTAGTGGGTTTAACCAATATAGCAACCCAATTGCTCTGGCTTCATGAACATTAGTTAATTTTGACACAAATTTGTATAAGATTATTACAATAAAAAATGATGATAAAATTGGATCGAGATTTAGAAAGAAATTAAAAATTCGGTTATTTGATAGATTAGTATCAATAAAGGAATACAGTAATCCTGTCAAATATAAAGAATATATATAAATAGGTGGCTGAGGATAATCATATGTGGATTTAGCTGATTTATATCCTTCGTATGTCCAAATATTTTGAGTATCGTGTAAAATATTCCGAATTGAAATACCCTTTTTATATTGCTCGACAATTACACCGTCTTGCTTACCATATATATTAACTAATCCACCTTTAACTGACTCAACCGTGTACGCTTTCCAATATTCCATATCAATTGTTCCAAATAAAAATGCGGCTGATATCCTAAGAATAAAGCCGAAAATAATTAGTGTATAAAACTGTCGTTTTCCTATAGGATGTATTCTTTTTCGAAGGCCGTCTATTATACCGTGAGAAATAAAATGGTATTTTTGCTTAATTTTCAAAATCATATAAAGATTTTTATAACATTCTAATATTTTTGTGAAAAGTATAAATGAACTATTTTAAAAGGAAGGAAACGGTTGGTACATATGTAATAAACTTACCTCCGTTTGCTAAAAAGTTTTTCTCTTTAAGCAAAATTTCCTCTTTATGATTCCAAGCAAATAGCAAGACATGTTTAATTGTGCTTTTTGAAAATTCTTTATACGATCTAATCGGGATGTGCATTCCGGGACTATATTTATTAATTTTTATAGGCGTAGTATCACATATGTACGAAAGAAGCTTGGGTGATATATTACAATAATTGAGTATGGTAGTACTCTTAGATGTAGCTCCATACCCTATCACTTCTTCTCCCCTATCCTTTAATTTTATCAGCAGGCGTACCAACTGTTTCTTCGATTCATTTACTCGGGATTTGAAATCTTCAAAAGTAGATAATTCATCTAGGCGCTTCTTCTTTTCATACGCCACCATATTTATCACACTAGGCGACACAGTCATGGCGTTTTTATGTGCTATGTAATACCGCATAGAACCTCCGTGAACATTCTGTCGTTGCACATTAACAACTTCTAAATCATGCATACCCATAAGGTAAGAAATTGAAGAAACTGAAAAATAGAATGCATGCTCATCATATATTTGATCATATGAAGTCTTTTCAACAATGTCCCCGAGATAAGGATCTTCGAATATGAAAAGTCCATTTGGCGCAAGTGTTTGCTTTATTCCATCTATAACTGAATGCATATACGGTATATGACACATAACATTTGCACTAAAAATAATATGTGCTTTCCCATATTTTTTTACAATTTGTTTAGATAGTTTTTCATCAAAAAATTCGGATAAGGTGTTGATCCCGTTGTTCTTTGCGACTCGGGCTACGTTTTTTGACGGCTCAATTCCAAGATGCCTGATCTTTCTTCCCGAAAAATGTTTCAAAAAAATCCCGTCATTACTACCAATTTCAATAACAAAAGGATCTGTTACATTGTTTAAATAATCGGTAATAATAGTCTCTGAAGCATTCTTAAAATGCTCAGACATAAATGCTGAGGTTGAAGAATAAAATGCGTAATTTTCGTGAAACATTTTATTTCTATCCACTAGTTCCCCGAGTTGAACCATATTACATGTATTACAAAAACATACAGTCAAGTTGAAAAAATATTCAGAAGAAAAATCCGATGGATTCAGAAATCCATTTGCTAGTGGCATCTTTCCGAAAGAAAGAAACGGACTAATCTTAGACTGACAAATTAAACAAGTATTCATATAATTTAAGAATTAATTACCCATTCAAATTTTACGCGAATTGGGTTAAATTTTATACTCGCAACTTCCCCATCTAACATTTTACTTGCCACGATGGAAAATTCACCAATCGGACTTATCCAATCCTCTGGCTGGTCGTTCACAAAAACAGACATATGAAGTTGGTAGTTTCCTGGCATAAGGGGAGGATTACGCAAGATGCAACTAACAATAGTTTCTGCTTTACCGTTTATTGGATATTGTTGGTGAATAAGCAATGAGTCACAGGAAATAAGACCAATCTGACTTTCAGTACTCACAGAAAGAGCGAGACGTGCGCTCATAGTCTTAGAGTAGTTACTTTTGAGAGTAGCTTGAATCTGAATATCTTCTCCTTCTGTAAATCTGCCATATTTATTTGGGAAGAAGTCTAGTTTTACAAATCGTATATTTCCCTTTCCGGTTCTATCCTTTCTCATAGATATAGGTAGTTTGAAATCTTCTCGAACGGTTCGAATATACTCCTCTATTCCTTTTTGAACTTCCTTTTTCTCACCACACCTTCCAGACTCCAATATAACGACAGTATCACAAAGTCGTTCAACAGCATCTAGGTTATGGCTGACAAATAATACTGTTCTTCCTGATTTACTAATATCTTCCATTTTTCCCAAGCATTTTTTTTGAAAGGCAATATCACCTACTGCTAAAACCTCATCTATTAATAATATGTCCGCTTCCAAATGAGCTGCAACAGAAAAAGCCAATCTCATATACATTCCCGAAGAATAATATTTTACGGGAGTGTCTAAAAATTTTTCTGTACCAGAAAATGCGAGGATTTCATCAAACTTCTTCCTTATTTGTGATTGTCGCATTCCGAGTATTGCCCCATTCAGGTAGATATTCTCTCTTCCAGTCAGTTCAGGATTAAATCCTGTACCTACCTCAAGCAAGCTTGAAATCCTTCCAGAAATCGTAACGCTTCCAGCTGTCGGAGGAGTAATTCGACTAAGAATCTTTAACAATGTACTCTTGCCAGCACCGTTTTTGCCGATAATCCCGAGTATTTCACCTTTTTTTACTTCGAAACTCACCCCCCGAACAGCTTCGAAGTCTTCATATTTTTTTCGCAAATCTTTTACGGTGATTAGTGACATACTTTGAAAGTATAGCAAAATCCACCATAAAAAATTAGCCCCTCTACGGTGAGAGGAGCTGTTGAGCGGCTTCGATGTAGCGCTTGGCCGCCTCGATATCCATCTTGCCATCCGGAGCGCGCAATTTGCCTTGAGCATCGATACTGACCCGCGGATAAGCTTTCACCAAGGGCCGGAAATGACCGACTGTCTCAGCGCACATACCGCCAGCAATCGCCAAACGCAAGTGCTCCCGCTTTTGGCAGAGACGGATGAATGGCTCCAAGCTATCCACCACTCCGCTCGGGTCCAAGTCTTGAGCGAAACCACCAGAAACATCATAGAGAA
>CAZYQZ010000135.1:0-4237 GCA_964649915.1 uncultured Gammaproteobacteria bacterium
GAAAGGTTGTGTATGATTTCGGGAAAAAAGATATTCTGACTGTTGCTGCTGTTTCTGGAAAAGGTGCTCCATTTCCGACCGACATGCAAAATCTTATTGAAAGGGGAGTTGATCTTTTTATCACAGGCGAAATCCACGAATGGAACAAAGAACTCTTCAAAGAGGCGGGGATACACTGTATAGCAGGCGGGCACTATATGACTGAAACAGCGGGGATAAAGGCTCTGATGGGGAACATAGAGCGTAAATTTCCTGATGTGGTCTGTGAGTGGATAGACTATCATAACGACGTTTAACCAATAATCTCATAATATTCACTATAGGATTAAAGAGAAGAGGAGAGGAGTAGGGGAGAGTACCTATTTACTTTTTCACCATTCTTTTTTACTCTGGATTAACATGCCCAAAAAAAAGTCACACCGTATACAACATAATCAAAATAGATCAAAAACTGGAAAATTAATAATTTCCACATGTATCGTATTAGGTTCAGTTTGTGCGTTCGTATTCCATATCCTCGGAAATAATACGTCGCACAACGTATGTGCAAATTCCATAAGCTGTATCAATAATCTCACGGGTGAATATAAGCCTCTTCAAACAGGTGAGTTCATGGGGAAAAAGGTAAGTCCCCCAGAGTTTATGGCATATACCCGTCCTGATATCGCAAACGTTCTTGGTGATGCCACTTCTCAAAATAAAAAAATCTACGTGGATCTGACTAACCAACGTTTATATGCATATGAGGGAGATAAAATGGTCTACAACTTTCTTATCTCGTCGGGCAAATGGTATCCAACTCCAACAGGAGATTTCACCATTTGGATTAAACTTCGCTATACCCTCATGCAGGGCGGAAGTAAAGAGAATCATACGTATTACAACCTTCCTAACGTTCCATATACGATGTTCTTCTATAACAGTGAGATTCCAAAAAGTCGGGGATTTGGCATCCATGGGGCATACTGGCATAATAACTTCGGACATCCGATGAGCCATGGATGTATCAATATGGATCCCAAAGACGTGGAAGTTCTCTACACTTGGGCTCAACCAGAATCCCAAAGGTATGTCACCTATGCCAACGATACCAATCCAGGAACGCCGGTCACTATTTACGGCGTAACACCCACCGAGTAAAATAAAGCGATGGTTCGCAAATACCTGTTTATTTTTATACTACTGACACTCCCCTTCTTTCTCCCATCACGGATTCTTGCAGAAACGATTGATGATTTTTCCCAAACTACAAAAATAAACCAGGATGGGACAATTCATATTGTTGAGTCGATCAAGTATGATTTCGAAACAAGCTATCGGCATGGTATCTATAGGAATATTCCATACGTAACGAAGAATAGTGAGGGTAAGAAGTATGCGATGACCCTATCAAATCTTCGTGTTACCGATGAAAACGGAAAATCATACGAATACAAAAAAACAAATGAGAATGGCGTATACACACTCCGGATAGGTGATCCTGACAGAACAATCACTGGAAAGCATGCATATATAATTGCCTACGATGTCTCGGGAGCTCTTACATATTTTTCTGATCATGACGAACTATATTGGAACGTCACTGGAAATGAATGGACTGTACCGATGGGGAAGGTAAGCTCCATTGTGACACTTCCAGATACAATATCTGCAAACGAAATAAAGACAGTTTGTTACACCGGATATACAGGAAGTACCGCGTCTGACTGCACAGGAAAAGTCCTAGGCCATACTACATCATTTGTAACAACAGGGGAGCTTCCAATCTCCTCAGGATTAACAGTCGCAGTTTCTTTTCCGAAAGAGAAGGTGGCGGTGTTGGAACCGAAAGAAGTTATCGACTTCTGGGAAACTCCGATTGGCAAAATAGTGAAGACTATTTTAGTGATCACAGCGCTGATCTTTGGATTTTTTTGGTACATCCTCTACCCTATCAAAATCATTTGGAAATGGACACAAAACGGACGAGATCCCAAAGCTCCGATGGGAGTAGCGAGTGCATGGTTTGATCCACCGAAAACCGCAAGTAAACGAAAACTTACTCCGGGTGAAACCGGAACACTTGTTGATGAAAGTGCAGATATGCAGGATATCACGGCAACCATCGTGGATCTAGCACGGCGCGGGTACCTTCAGATTATCGAGAAGAAGAAAAATGATTTTCAGTTGAAAAAAGTGAAAGAACTTACGGGACCTGATATCCAACCGTTTGAAGAAACATTATTCAATGGGATTTTCAAAACGAGTGATCTCGTCGATATAAAGCAAGGGAAATGGGTAGAGGTGGTCGCAGATACGAAAAAAGATCTGTATGAGGCTGTTGTTACAGAGAAATTCTTCGCTACAAATCCTGAAAAAACTCGAACGTTTTATACGGTGATGTCGATTCTTGGACTCACAACAGGAAACCTTTTCCTCTTTGTTGTTGCCATCATCTTCGGTCGGGCAATGCCGAAAAAAACAATGGATGGGGCACAGGCAGCAAACATAGGAAAGTCTCTAAAAAACTTCCTGACAAGCCAGGAAAGACAGTTGGAATTTCAAGCGAAAAATCAGATGTTCTTTGAGAAACTTCTTCCATTTGCAGTTGCATTTGGTGTGGAAAAAATCTGGGCTGAGCGGTTTAAGGATATTCAAATGAAGCCATCCGATTGGTATCAAGGATATGACAATACACACTTTAGTAGTTACTATCTCGTCCATTCACTCAACTCATCGTTTAATAAAATCCAAAGTGCTGCAACTCCTGTGTCTTCTTCAACCGGACACTCATCAGGGTTCTCTGGAGGATCATCTGGTGGAGGAGGAGGCGGTGGGGGTGGTGGGAGTTGGTAAGTGTATGGTATATTAAATCGTTATGAGATATATAGGACTTGCTCTTATAGCAATCGTACTCCTGGGAGGAGTGTATTATTATAAAAATTCTCAAAAATCTGAGACGAGTAATTCTTACAGTAATTCAACAGAATTAACTACGCCAATTCAGACTAACCCTTCAGAAAGCGAGCAACCATCTATGGCAAAATCTAAATCTTCATTTGATACATCTAAGCAATATATTGCAACTCTTAAAACAACAGAAGGAGATATCACGATTGAGTTTACTGCAGATAAAACACCTAAGACTGTTGAAAACTTTGTAACTCTTGCCCGGAAAAATTTCTACGACAACACCATCTTTCACCGCGTCATCAAAGGATTCATGATACAAGGTGGAGATCCGAAAGGAAATGGAACTGGAGGACCTGGGTATAAATTTGATGATGAACCATTTGATGGAGACTATACTCGTGGTACTGTAGCGATGGCAAACGCAGGACCAAATACCAATGGTAGCCAGTTCTTCATCATGCATAAAAATTATGCACTTCCTAAAAACTATGTCATCTTCGGTCATGTGACCAAGGGACTGGATGTTGTCGATAAAGTCGCAGAAGCAGAAGTAACCTATGGTCCATCAGGAGAGGGGTCAACACCAGTGAAACCTGTAAAAATTCTCTCTGTAGCAATCGAAGAAAAATAAGTTATTTTGCGCAGTTACTCCAGGGTGATGTTCCCTGTCGTCGTATCTTAAATGCAGCTGTCTTTATCGACTCTTCGCCGTTGAAGCGAAGGGATACATCAGTATTTTCTCCCATATCCTGACGAGTATTTATCCAGGTCTGTGAAGCAAACTGAAACATTCCTGCATAATCACCGTTCACACTTCCAGTATGAAAATGTGATTCACAATTCGCGATCTTCTTCATGATATTTACATCGATGCCTTCTTTTTCTGCGTACCGTTTGAAGAGATCTTCTAGATCTCCTGCTGAGATAGGAATTGCTGTAGGACGAGGAGATGGAGTGGGAGTCGGTGTGCTTGTGGGACGTGGAGTATTCGTGGGAATAGGTGTCTCGGTAATGACAATATAATCCAGAGTTGGTGATGGTGTGAGATTCAGGCTCGATTTTTCTGCACCTAAAATATTCCCAGAACTCGGCACCGAAATGGTCGGGTGCGGAAAGAGAGTTAGCATGAAGACAGACAAGGCTGATGTGCTCAACAAAAGAACTTTGTCCATGATATGCAGACCATTATACAGTAGTCATGCAAGTCGGAAAAAAAGGCGCGGTATGAGGGCGCTTAGTGAAATCTAACCACCAATGAAGCGAGAGTTCCTATGGTATAGGAGATTACAAGATAGGTTGTAAAAGGTACAGAAATATACCGCTTTCTGTTCTTCCAGAATACAAA
>CAZYQZ010000136.1:0-4126 GCA_964649915.1 uncultured Gammaproteobacteria bacterium
GACAGAGTATTTGTTCTCGAAGTCAAAAAGTCTCACTAGTGTTTGACTTTTCATTGATATGACGATACAATAAATCCCTATTATAAATTCGCTCTCATAACAAAAAATATCTATGGAAAAATACACACTGACAGCAGCAAAAAGAACAGTCCTTGGAAGACAGGTAAAGACACTCCGAAAGGCAGGCAAACTTCCAGCAAACATATACGGTAATAAAATAAAATCAGTTGCCATAGAATTACCTGTTGCTGATTTTGACAAAGTATTCAAAAAAGCAGGTGAGACTGCTGTCGTTGAATTGGATATAGCTGGCAAAGAACATCCTGTTCTTATTCATAACATTCAGTATGATCCTATTACGAATAAGCCAATTCACGTTGATTTCTACGAAGTGGATCTTACAAAGAAAGTGACAGCAAAAGTTTCAATAAACTTAATCGGAGAGTCTCCTGCAGTGATTAATAAGGTTGGAACACTTCTCACTCTTATTGATCACCTGGAAATTGAAGCTCTTCCACGAGATCTTCCTGAGAAAATTGAGGTATCGGTTGAAAAATTGGCAGATGTTGACCAAACGGTAAAAGTGTCAGACGTTACAATGTCCTCAAAAGTTAAAGTCTTAACAGGACTTGATGTTGATATCGTAAAAGTGGCACCACTTGTTTCAAAAGAAGCGGAGAAAATGGCGGAGGAAGCGCAAGCGGCTAAAGCAGCTGCCTCAGCTCAAGCTGCAGAGACTCCAGCAGCTGGTGATACAAAAGCTGCGCCAACTACTCAAGCTCCAGCAGAACAGTCAAAGAAAGAAGAAGCTCCAAAGAAGGTCTAAATCTCTAACGCTGTATAGAGCTAATACGCAATTTAGCATCCAAAGCCTTTGTATTGGTTGGATCTTTTTGAAGAACAAGATCTAGCGTTTTAACAGCGCTAGAATCATCTCCAGCTTTTAGATAAATATCCGTGAGAGCAAAATACGCAAAGGTATAATCTGGCATCTGTTGTATCAACTTACTCCATTCTTCAATCTTACCCTGTTCAACGATGTTCTTGGTAGTTATTTGAGATGTGGACGTACCCAGTACAGAGGGTAAAGTTTTTTTATTTTGAGTAAATAGGTTTATGAGTAGAAGAACATATAAACCAAACCAAAGAGATAGGGAAGCGCTTCTTTTTAGCATTGCGGGAATACTGCGGGAATACTGCGGGAATTTTTTTTGAATCCTCCGCTGGGTCTGATTCATAAGTGTTGGAAGAGAAGTAGAAAACGACATACTTATATTATACGTCTATCAAAAGGTCTATCGTCAAGGTCATATCGAGAAGCCTGCAACTATTCTTGACAGTGATGTTTTTCCCGTCGTACAGTATATATACTCACTGTCATGAAATATAAGATATTACTCCTGTTACTTCTTGTTTATCCTTTTTTTCACCATACCGCTTTTGCAGAAAGTGATGAGTTATTAGGATCTTCTACTCAGACACAGGGAAAACCTCTATTTCGAGCACTTAAAACTCCGGAAGAACAAACCGCAGAGAAGGAACAGAAAGACCGTGGTGGGGGCACATCCTCAAGTCAGTTGAGGGTAAAACCCTCTGGAGTAGGCGAACGTAAAGAAGTAAACTCGCAGATGAAGGAAAAGCGAAAAGAAGCCCTTCTTAGTAATACTCGGAAAATATTTACCCGATATGAAGCCGCTATAAATAGGTTTGAAAAGCTTATTCAAAGAATCGAAGAAAGACTAGTTAAGATGAAAAATGAAGGGAAAGATGTAACGACAGCCACAAAGCAGATTGAAGCAACAAAAGGGAAGTTGATTCAAGTTAAGAAAGATTTTGAAGCGCTGAAAGTATTTACTGAAACATTTATAAATTCAGAGGATCCGAAAACATACCATGAGGAGTTTAAACAAAAGAACAACCTGGTCCGAGACCAAATTTTAGGCCTCTACCAAGGGCTTCTTCAAGTGATGGCTAATATAAAAACCGTCTACACGCAGGAAGATAAAAAACCCGAAATATCAAATAAACCCACAGTACAAACTTCAGTACGTATTTCACCGACGACCGCGGTTACAATAACAGACACGAGCGAGCAAAGCGCGGAGGGACAATAATATGCAATCAAATGCTCCGGAAAACAATCCGGCAAATACCACACCAACGAACACTACACCAACGAGTCAGACAACATCTACTGTTCAGAATGTGGGCGGGAATCCTGACGGGGTAGGTGAGAGTGTGTCCAGCACAGAACAAGTTCAAGCAAGTCCGCAACAAGCCGTTCATCCGGTAATAAATTCGCAAACCGGAGCCTCTTCACCAAAACACGGTCCGTCACTGCTGTTTTATCTTATGTTCGGTCTTACGTTTTTTGTATTTGTAGGTCTTGTGGTGGTAATAGTCTTCTCGATGCAAAATGGTTCCAAGGTGAAAACATCAATCGTAATTTCACCCTATCCGACTTCGCAACAACCTGCTGTAAATGATATGGTGAAGGATAAAGAAGCGTCTGATGCTTCAACAACCCTGCTTTTGGAACAAAAGAGCTCAAGTGAAGTAAAAGATATTGATGAGGACCTTCAAAAAACCGACCTTTCCGACCTCGACAAAGAATCGCAAACTATCTCAGACTCGCTTTAGCCGTTCTTTTTAGTAAGGCGTGTAAGAAGCGCTCCACCCATTCCCATTCCTGCAAGAAGAAGGAGAGGAACTGATTCTGGTCCGGTATTTGGTGTATTTGCTACAACTCGTTTAGTCGTAGTTACTGGTTTTTGCGTTGTGGTTTTCGTATTCGTATACAAAACTGGTGTTGGACTTAAAACTCCCTTGATACTAGGTGTTGGAGTAAGCGTGTCATCTGATCCAACCTTGACTGTTTGAACTTTTGGAAATACGCCAGATAATCTGTTTCGCAATGCTGCAGAAAGTTTCTGACTCGACAAAACAATCACAATTAAAATGATGACTCCTAAGAAAAAAAGAATAATTCGGTTTGAAATCATAGAGGCCTATAATAGCATACTCTGGGGCTTATGTCAACTATATAGAGCTCTACCTCTGGAAAAAGCGCTTTCTTCCAAACAAGAGAAAAACAACTAATCCGATCAGAAATAGTACAACACCATCGATTATTAGAAGGTGATCTTTAGGTAGTTGGTTGGAGATGTGCGTGAGAACAAATTCAGGAGTAGGAGAAGGAGTTGGGGATGAGCTAGGCAAATATGTGTGAAAAACAATCGATTTGACAATAGGAGGAGTAAACGACGAATGGTCATTCTGGACAATTTCAGCAGTTAAAGAGTGCGCTCCCATAGGGACATGTCGAAATACCAGATCTTCCTGATTGATCACATCATTTCGTGTTTCTTTTGTTAATTCTTTTTGATCCAACCATACATGTAGATGTCCCTCGTTTGATGATCGAGTATGTTTTTCGTTTGGATTAACAAATGTAAAATTTCCTACTACAAAAGAAAATGTTACAGAATCACCCAGAATACTACTTTCGTTTTTGGGAGAAACAATAGTAAACAGAGGTGTATCTTTAGCATACACAGTATTGTTCATGAGTAAAAAAAGCAGATAAAGACAAAGGAAAACACGTATTTTCTTAGTCATAGGTATATTGTATGGTAAAATTGGCTGGAAATGAACGATAACAAAGCTCCAGAGAAATCTATTGGTTATTTTCAGAGTATAACGTTTGGTTTACTATCAAACGATGCTGTTCGAAAAAAAGTTGTCCAATTTATTAACAAGGAGCCAAATAAGCACTACAGACTGATCATTGGAACTGATTCTGAAGTTAAGAAGGGAGAAGGAACCGACTTTGTTACCGCATTCTTGGTTCACAGAGTGGGAACTGGGGGGATGTATTTTTGGAGGAGAAAACAGGAACGAAAGACGTACGTGCTCAAAACTCGGATGTATGAAGAAGCATCACTTTCTCTTATGGCTGCATCTGAGATTATTGACATGTTTAAAAGTGATGGGATTGGGCGGTATGACTTTGAAATTCATGTGGATATTGGACAAAAAGGTGAAACACGCGAGGTAATAAATGAGATCGTTGGAATGATTAGGGGGTCTGGTTTTGCCGTGAAGATCAAACCATTCTCATTCGTTG
>CAZYQZ010000137.1:0-4098 GCA_964649915.1 uncultured Gammaproteobacteria bacterium
AACTGTTTTTTATCTATATCAGCACCATAAGGTGGGTTTGCTATTACCACATCAAATCCACCTTTATCTTCAAATACATCTGAAAAATTCAAGTGCCACAAGAAGAAGGGTTTTGTACCAGTTTTTTTCAACTCATCCAATACTGCCATTATTTGATTTTCTTTTAACGAGATGGATATAAGTTTCTTTGCATCTTCGGGTAGAAGGCCAACACCAGGTAATGTCTTAACATTGAGTCTTTGCGCACTTAGTATGTCTACTTCTACTTTAACGCTCGCCTCGATTAGGTCATGTTCAATTTTCTCAATCTGTGCTTTAATTTTCTTTTTCTCGCCAGTGTCACTTTGACTAAAATACTTCACTTGTAATGCCTTCATATTTTTAAGTGCCTGTTCTTTTTTAATGTCGTCAAACATTACCATCTGCAGATCTTCTTCAAATAAATTTTTCATCCTCTTTGAGTTCACAGCTTTTTGAATAGTTTGTTGGTCATAGAGTTTTATTGTTGAATCTCCTAAAACTAATTCCTCCAGAAGTGAATTCCCCTGCATAATCTTGTAGTCAAGATTTGGAAGGGGTTCAACGTCTTCAAGATCATAGTCAACAACGAGTGATAGCCAAAGACGAAGTTTTGCTATGTCGACAGCTCCCGGGTCAAGATCAACACCGTAAATACAATTCTGAATGGTTTGTTTTTTAATATCTTATTCTGAAGAAACTGTATTCCGTCTACCAAGAAGCTTTGACCTCGTTTCAAGGTCGTAGCGTAAATGGGTAATCTGCTGAAGCATTCCAACTAAAAACGCCCCTGACCCACAAGCTGGATCAACTACTTTAATGTTTTGCAGATTTTTAATAATTTGCTCACTGACGTTAACATCCCTAAATTCAATTTTCTCATCCCCTAAAACGTTATATGTCGGGAAGTATTTGTTTTTGATATCTTTTCCTGCCAATCCAGTTTCACTTACTAAATAATTCACCAGACTCTCTTCACACATATAATTCACAATTTCGCGCGGAGTGTAGTAAGTTCCTATACCTCTACGCAAATTCTCTTCGAGCAAATTTTCGAACACTTTCCCCAGCATTTCAGGATCAACAGACACCTCCTTATCAAGGTAATCACTTTCATCAACAGTGAAGTTGTATAAATCAAAGATATCTAAAATCCCATCTCCATGATTCGAGTTTTTGGGGTCTTTTGAAAATAGTTTATCGGGAAGCAACAAAAATTCGCCTTCCCAATTGTAGTTTTGGGGCGGTTCAAATAATCCACCATTCAAGAATGGAATCTGGCAATCAAAGTAACTTCTGTAATAGCTACCCGCTTTCTCTGGTGGTTTATTTAATGCACCGTAAAATAACTTCTCAAGATATTCATTGTAAAAATTCGTTTTCCCTTCAATACTCTTATTAAACAGTGACCTTAGAAAGTTTTTATCTCCCGACGAGATAGAGTCACCTTTCTTTGCGCCCAACCAACCCTTACGCTGAAGAAAATATAAAAATACAATCTGACCGAGAAGTTTCTTTGCAAAATTTGCCGTCTCAACACCATTGCGACTCGCAAAGGCTTGGAAAGCATGGTCTTTATTCAAGTAAGCGAGTAAACGATCAAAAAGTTTTTTGTAATTTTCAAAAAATTCTTTAGTAACAATCTCAACGTTAAATCGAGAGAGTAAGTCATCGTAGCTCTTTATCTGACCAGCTTTGATAAGAAATCTGTTGGGCGTATTTATCTTTGCATTTGGTCCCAAAAAGAAAGAGTAGCGACGCGGATTAGAGTAAGCTACTACCGCTCTCCCTCTTTCTGTTCTTTCAGGATTTGCTGTCAAAAATGAGAGTCGCCAGTCGTCACTATCTTGACCATAAAAAACAGCCAGCGCATTAAATATTACACTCTGTTTCATAACCTGAAAAGCTTCTTTTGTGAGAGCAACACGCTTACTGGCAGATCCAGAATACTCAAACTCAAACACCTGAAGATCCAGAGCTTCACTACGTCCCAAGCTTGTAGCTTTGCGGATGACGTGGCCGTTAGTACCAACGGGGCGGACATCTCTTACATAATCTTGGAGAAAAGTGTCTTGTAAGAAATCAATAAAATCTTGTCGGGCATATCTTTGGTCTAATTTGATCATAAGAATTGTTCAGCAAATAAGAGCAGTTCATGTTCGTTCTCTGTGCGATTGGCACGAGTAAGGACATTTCGAATATAGGATTCAGGAACTGTCTCGAGTAACAATTTATGGGCATTCTCAATATTTCTAAGATCAAGTTGTGCAATATCTTTAAGCGCACCCTCACTTAAATCATCAAGAGTTTTGATGATAGTAATAATGTCTTCGCAATAATTTTTTATACCGGGAAGTTCATCCGCAATTACTTTCAGAACACGAATTGCATTTGCCCGGCGCCCCTGGATCTTTGGAAGTTCATGTTTTGCAAATAATTTATCTTTGGCAAGGTTAAAAACCTGTGTGAATTCTTGGTCAACAACACTGCTTTTGTCGTCTAATTTTGCTTGAAAGTACGGTAAGGCGTCTTCAGCGGATACAACCTGAACTATTTCCGGCGATTCACCAAAGGTGAAGACTGAATTTGACCCCTTCTTACCAAAAACCGCGACACCTTTTTTACCAGTTCCGGTCCTTTTTATCCTGCTTCTTCTCGGCAACTTTAAAACATGCTCAACCAAATCTTGATCTTTTAGTGCTTTCTCGTATGCCTCGCGGTGAACTGTATCCCAAGACAACTGTTCATCTTTCTTCTTTACCTTTTCAAACTCGTCTTTGAAAAAACTTTGGGGTGTTTCGTCTTTTGTAAGAGTCCTCGTGTCCGAACCGACCACGTCATTGATCAGTTTAATTTTTAATGTAGAAATAGCCTTAATCCTTACTGCTTCCTCTCCAACTACTGTAGGAAAACAATTATAAACTTCTAAATAATCAAATACTTTCTTATTAATACGATTGATACGGCCAACCCTTTGAATTACCCGAGTAGGATTGTAGGGGATATCGTAGTTGATGATAATTCCGGCTCTATGCAGATTGAAACCTTCACTTAATGCATCAGTTGCAATCAAAACATCGTAATTGTCTTTTTGTTGATCTTCTGGAATAGAAGCATCAAAATTTGCCTTTATTTCTTTTTTATAACTATCAGTTCCTTCGGACGCTGTGTATAGCGCTACACGGTCAAATCCTCTTTTTTTAAGTTCCCGATGCAGATAATCAACGGTATCTTTGTAACTTGAAAAAATAACTATCTTCTTATCAGGATCGTTTTGCAGGAATCTTTGAATTTTCGCTTCAATTTCGTCCAACTTTGGATCGAGGTCGGCGTACTCTGACTCCTTAAACCAGCTATCACGAATTGATTTAAGCAGCTGAGTGTCATGTCGTACGTCTTCTATAAAATTAGGATTAAGCATATCTTTTTCTATCTCAAGGAAGCCTTGCCTATCACGGAGTAACTCCAACTCTTCCGCAAAAGAATCGCTATCTTCGCCATCCTCGAGGTTGTAATCCTGCGGGTCTGGTAGGTATCCTTTCTTCATAATTGGTACGACGCCAACTTCATTCCACCAATTCTCAATCCTCTCGTTGGATTTAATCATTTTGTCCAAGGTAGAACGGAAGGAATCCTTAGAGCTTTCAAAGCGCATGACCAGAAGCCGTCTCATAAACTGTGCCAAGTTTGACTGTGCAGTTCGCAAGTCTTCGATATCATCAAATTCCGCTTTATATCTTTCGACAAACTGTTTACGGCTTTCATCACTCATGTATTTTGGATCAGTTGGTTTATAGCGTGCTCCGATAAAACCTTCGTCCTCTGGCTTCGTGATGAGATTCAGGGTGTCAACATACAGTGAGTAAAGTCCATCCAAATCGTATTCCAAAAGTTCGGGACCATGTATCTCTGCAAAGTCTATATTTTGTCTTTCTAAATCCTCGCGGTATCGCGTAATGTACTTCAAATCCAGACGGGACCGTCTAATAATAATCGGCTCAATCAGTCTTCTTTGCTCGGCAGCTATTTCGCTTGCTTCTTTATCAATAAAATCTTGATCAGGATCTTTTGACATGCTTC
>CAZYQZ010000138.1:0-4087 GCA_964649915.1 uncultured Gammaproteobacteria bacterium
GAGTCGAACCGCCTACCTCTTCATTGCAAATGAAGCGTTCAACCAGGTAAACTTCGGGCCCGACTCCCTTTAGCCTTGTTTCTGCTTTGATTTTAAACCTCTCAGCATAAAAAAAGCTGACCAAAAGTCAGCTCCGTAGAGAAAGACCAAAAAACTCAGGCTATGACGCACTAAAAATTCTTTTGCAGGTATGTAAAGCAATGTAGTGAGTTTTTTGCATTCAGTCTATTACGTCGTGACTTTCCAAAGGTAAAGCTGATTGTATCAACTCGGGTTAACCCTGTCAATACACAAGAGATATCAACTTGCTATACCGACCCATTCACTTTGATTTTCAAACAGTTTATTGTGATATTCCCAAAATTTCCCCTGCTCTTTTGCACACTCTGCGGCTTCCGCTGCTTTTTGAGCTTTTGGATGAATCGAGTTTAGCGGAAACTGTTTATACGCAATACGGACTTTTCCATCATAGTCTTTCAAGATTTGATTGACTGTAGGATATGCCCGCTCACAATACGGACACTGGAAATCGGAAAATTCAACGATCGTCACCTTTGCGTCTTGTGGACCTTTGACTGGCGCATTTCCTACGTCAACATTCTTTGGTACTGGGTCAAATGCCTTTCCTTGATCGTAGGCGTTTGAGAGTACCTCAATATAATCTTTCGGGTTTGTTGAGCTTTTTCCAGACAATTCTTTATCAATGATATCTTTAAACGCTTCGAAAGGAAATGCCCCTCCAATAAATTTACCATTAACGAAAAACGCGGGTGTCCCTGATACACCCACACTCTCGCCTTGCTTTAAGTCCTCATCAATAGCTGTCTTCTTACCGCCGCCATCAAGGCATGAGTCAAATTTTTTAGTATCCAGTTTCAACTGTTTTGCATAGTCTTTTAATCCGGCTATATATGTGGGATACTTTCCCGCTGCTTGTTGTCCGGCCCCATTAGTTGCACCACCTTTTTCCAAAAGTTGAACCTTCGTATACAGACTTCCAATTAAAAATGCCGCGACAACCAAAAGAACAACCAAGCCATAGTTAATATAATTTTTTGGGATTGATGAGATCTGTGCTTTTTCCATATAAAAAACTCCTTTAATAAAAATGTGGAAACAACGTATTGCTACCGTACCACAGCCACACTTCTACTGTCAAGCAAGTATTTTATTATTCTTCTCCTATTATTCGCTCAATCGCGACGATAAAAGCGCCGGTACGAAGATCAACGTTTTTCTCATTCCGCTTATTCCATACATATAAAAATGCATCTTCCATTTTTTGCTTTAGCTTTTCATTCACCTCTTGCTCACTCCATTTTTCCATAGCAAGATTTTGTTGCCATTCAAAGAAGGAAACCGTTACTCCACCAGAGTTTGCCAAAACATCGGGTACAACAATAATATTTCGTTTGTGCAATATTTCATCAGCCTCTGGTGTCGTTGGACCATTTGCCATTTCCAAAATAACGCTCGCTTCTATCGTTGGAGCATTTATTTTAGTTATTTGGTTTTCCAGCGCTGCTGGAATAAGAATATCAACCGGTAATTCAAGAAGCTTGGTATTTGAAATCTCTTTACCAAATCCTTTGAAACTTCCATGCTCTTTTTTATAAGAAAGAGCATCATCTGGATGAAAACTATCTTTAGAAAGGTCATCAACCACAACCGCACCTTGTGAGTCTGAGATGGAAACAACCCGCATCCCATACTCGTGAGCAAATTTAGCAAAGTAGTATCCAACATTTCCAAACCCTTGCACTGCAACTGTTAATTCTTTTTTATATTTTGGTTGTAATTTCCATACCTTGAGTAAAGCGAGAAGAATAAAAAACCCTCCACGCCCTGTCGCTTCTGTCCTTCCCAGACTTCCTCCATCAGTAAGGGGTTTTCCGGTAAATGTCCCAAGTAATCTACTTTTTTCTTCTTTTGAAAGCGTTTGAATACCTCTATCATTGCAATATATTTTTATGTACTCATCTACCATCCAAGACATAATTTGTGGTGTAGTATTTACATCCGGAGCAGGAACATCGATGGTAGGACCAATATCTCGCGCGATTGCGCGAGCATATCCCCGACTTAACCTCTCCAACTCACTAACTGACAATTGTTTCGGATCAACTTCTACACCACCTTTTCCTCCACCCATTGCTATATCAGCAACCGCACATTTAATCGCCATCCAGAAAGCCAATGCTTTTACCTCGTTCATATCTACTTGTGGATGAAACCGTATCCCGCCTTTATAGGGACCACGAACACTACTATGCTCGACACGAAATCCATGAAATAATTTTTGTTCACCGGAGTCCATTTGCACAGGAAAATTTACATTAATAATTTTTTCGGGATATTTGAGCCGTTCCATTTGAGACTGGGAAAGTTGAAGATGAAGAAAAGCTTTTTCTAACTGCTTTAGCGCGTTATCAAAGGGATTAATTTTTGACATACAATTCCTTTCTTATATTAATATTACATTTTATTATATATGTAGGTCACAGCCACAGTATGTGATTCAACACATGCAATGCTCCAAAGGTTAACGTCAGCGTCTTCGCATATAGTAAGTGTCGTAATTCCTTTTGTGAAAAAAATCTTCCATCTTTAATTTCCAGTGGGTGCAATCGAAATGGACCATTTGATTTCCCTTCAAATAATACTGTCATCTCTGTTTCATTTGGGTATGAAATAAGGAATTTATCACGAAATGTTATTGATGATGTTATACCCAACTCTTCTTCTAGTTCTCTGTTTGCCGCATTAAGGTAGGTTTGCCCAGATTCAACATGTCCGGTACAGGAAACAGTCCATAGTAACGGATCTGTATCTTTCGTTTCACTTCTTTGTTGGAAAAATAACTGGTTCTGTGAATTGAACAAAAGTATATAAACTGCCCTATGTATAAGCGATATATCTTTATGTACCTGCCAGCGCTTTCTCTGCCCTATCACAATGTCACTTCGATCTACAATATCAAAAATCTCTTCCTGGTTGTCTGTCGTCTTCATAGAAGTTTATCTCATCAATACGGTGTGTGAAGACTACTACCCTAAGAACCAATTTGTGTTTTGCCCCAAAGCATAGGTGCGTTATTACCTTTAAGATACGAAAAGACAGAGGCAGTAGCCCGTGCACCCAATCCGACAGCAGACGAGATCTGTTCGATTGAAAGCCCATATGATACGAGATCACCTGCCGCAAAAACACCTTTTATATTTGTTGCCAGTTTATTATCAACGTGGATATATCCACCTGGATCCATCTGAACCCCCATAGGAATTACCAACGCGCTTCCCGGAACTCCACCAATTTCAATAAATACCTTATCAAGCGATAATATATCCTTCTCAATCGGTACAAGAGTTAATGATTTATTTTCCTGATTATCTGAATGAACTTTTACACCTGTAACTTTTTGTCCATCCCCTACAATTTCCTGAACTGAAACCTCTGTGATAACAGATATGTTTTCCTTTTTTTGAGCCTGCTCTATCCACACCGCTTCCGCTCGAAGTTGTGTTCCCCGATATAAAATGAATACCTTACGAGCCTCTTGTGAAATCTGAACTGCTGCTTGAACTGCACTATTTGCACCACCTATTACACAACATATTTTATCTTTGTAATCTTGCTTATCACATACTGCGCAGTAATGAATTCCTTTTGCCGTATATTCAACCTCACCTGGAACATTCAACTTCTTTCTTTCCGTTCCTGTTGCAACAATAAGAGCTCTCGATTGATAGGTTGCTCCATCTTGCGCTTCTACAGTAAAAATATTTACCCCGGTTTCATTTGTCGCAACATTAATTTTCGATACACCTTTTTGCACGATTTCACCACCTCTAGCTTTTGCTTGATCAACCATTCGAGTTGTTAATTCGTTTCCAGAAATCTCAGTAAAACCTGGGTAGTTCAATATGTCAGGTGCCGCAAGGAGTTGTCCCCCTATATCTTTTCCAATTACCACATGTTTAAGATGAAAACAGGAAGCGTAGATGGAGGCCGTTAACCCGGATGGTCCAGCGCCAATTATAATGAGATCATACATATACTGTTACAATAGCAAAGAATTGATAAAAGC
>CAZYQZ010000139.1:0-4084 GCA_964649915.1 uncultured Gammaproteobacteria bacterium
CGTAAGAAGAACAGATGAAGAAATTAATGCTGTAAGACGAGAGCTTCTTCATTTAGAAAAGGCCGGACTTCTTTCCAAAGAGAGACGTGCTAATCGTCTTTTTTATACGCTTCGAAAAGATTATCCACTTTATTTTGACCTCCTTTCACTTATTTCTAAAACCGCAGGTCTCGGAGGCGGGATTCTAAAAAATCGTGCGAAACTTGGGAAGCTGAAATACGCGTTAATTTCGGGTAAATTCGTTCGTAGTCTTTCACGCGTTGGAACTGATGTAGATCTTCTGCTTGTTGGAAAAGTAGTGTTGCCAGAACTTGCACAAATTGTACGGGCTGAGGAAGTGAGACGTGAAAAGGAGTTAAACTATACTGTAATGACTGAAGAAGAGTTTGATTTTAGGAAAAAGAGGAAAGATCCATTTGTTCTTGGTATACTACACCAGTCCAAAATCATGCTTGTAGGGGACGAGGAAGAGTTGATTAGATAAGGCGTCAGCGATTGGTATTATAAATTTAATAATAAAAATAAAAAATACAACGTATTATGAATTTCAGAGTTTCTTTACTTCTTATTCTTCTTTTGGCACTAATAGCTGGTATTATTAGTATTCCGAAAAATCTTCCAATCAAATTCTCTCTCGGTACTTTCAAGGTTGACCGAACAATCTCATCTCCAGATATAGATCTTACCCTTGGTCCACTTCATTTGAAGAAGGAAATTCGTACACGATTTGGATTAGATCTTGCAGGTGGAAGTCACCTCGTTCTCGAGGCAGATATGAAAGATATCCCGCAAGCTGTACGAGCAGATGCTCTATCTTCCGCAAAAGAGGTCATATCAAGACGTGTTAATCTCTATGGACTTACTGAGCCTGTCATTCAAACAGCGAAAGTAGGAGACTCCTACCGTGTGCTTGTTGAACTCCCAGGAGTAAAAGATGTGAATCAAGCAATTGATCTCATCGGACAGACAGCACAGCTTAATTTTTTCGAAGAAGCAACAAATGCCGCCCAAATCGCATCAGATTCAGCGCTTCTTAATATCTGGACTGGGAAAACAGAACTCTCAGGCAAAAACCTTAAGAAATCACAGGTAACCTTTAACCCACAAACTGGTGTCCCCGAAGTATCGCTTGAGTTTGATGATACAGGAGCAAGATTGTTTGAGGAAATTACGAGGAAAAATACTGGTAAAACACTCGCGATCTTTCTTGATAATACGCTCATTAGTGCGCCCAGAGTAAATGACACGATTATTGGAGGTAAAGCAGTAATTCAGGGGAGATTTAGTGTTGATGAGGCAAAGCAACTCTCTATTGCCCTCAATGCTGGAGCTCTACCAGTTCCGATAAAGGTTATTGAACAGAGAAACGTGGGGGCAACGCTTGGTATCGAGTCAATTCATCGAAGTGTCCTTGCAGCTGCTGTTGGTATTTGTATTGTTATGCTTTTTATGGTTGTGAGTTATGGTTCTTTAGGATTAATCGCAGATCTAGCACTTATTATCTATACACTCGTTACTCTTGCTCTCTTTAAACTAATTCCGATTACGCTAACCCTTGCAGGAATTGCTGGGTTTATCTTATCTATTGGGATGGCAGTTGATGCAAACATACTTATTTTTGAAAGAATGAAAGAAGAGATACGATGGGGAAAAGATAAGAAACACGCGCTCTCTCTTGGTTTTGATCGCGCATTCCCTTCAATTCGCGATTCAAATCTTTCTTCACTGTTGACCTGTCTTATACTCTATTGGTTTGGTACAGGAGTAGTAAGAGGATTCGCTATTACTCTTGCTGTTGGAATACTCGTATCACTTTTTAGTGCGATAACCGTAACAAGAACGTTTATTCGATTAATTTATAAATAATCTATGAATATCTTAAGTAAAAAATGGTTTTATTTAATTTTTTCTGCAATCATCATTATTCCTGGGCTTGTTTCACTTCTTCTTTGGGGAGTTCATCTCTCAATTGATTTCACTGCTGGAACATTGCTTGAGATTCAGGTTGTACAGTCTAACCATCCAGTAACGAGTGCAGAAATAAAACAGACTGTAGAAAAACAAAACATAGAAGTTGGCTCTATACTATCATCAGAAAATAATACCTATTTATTGCGCTTGAAGCCAATCACTCAAACGCAGAATACCGCATTGCAGAGGGAATTAGCAAAAAATATAGGACAGGTGAAGGAACTTCGCTTTGAAACAGTTGGGCCCACAATTGGGAAAGAGACTACGCAAAAAGCCGTAACAGCAATTATTATTGCCTCATTTATGATTATTGCTTTTATATCCTTTTCGTTTCGCCAAATTCCGAAACCATATTCATCATTATTATTCGGAGTTTGCGCAGTTGGTGCTCTTATTCATGATATTCTTGTTGTACTGGGAATATTTTCCATTTTAGGACATTTCTATAAAGTCGAAGTTGATAGTTTATTCATCACGGCACTACTTACTATCATGGGATTTTCTGTCCATGATACTATTGTTGTTTTTGATCGTATTAGAGAAAATTTAAGGAAAATGGCAGGAGAGCCTTTTGAAACAATCGTCAACGAATCTATAGTCCAAACGTTGGTGCGTTCATTGTCAACGTCATTTACCGTTTTATTCACGTTAATCGCACTCTTACTCTTTGGAGGTGAATCAATTCGGTGGTTTGTATTTGCTCTACTCGTTGGAGTAGTTTCGGGGACATATTCGTCAATTTTTAACGCAGCTCCACTTTTAGTGATATGGCAGGAATATAAAAGTGGAAAGTATACTCGCAAAAGTCATACGAAATGAAAAGAAAACTGCTCACCTTTTTCTTAGATATCCCGTGGTACTGGAAGATTGTATTTTTTATTGTTATTCTTTGTAATTTTTTACTTATATATCGTGGAATCTCCACACAACTTTTATTTACCTATGATCAAGCACGTGACGGTTACGAAAGTTACACACTTTGGCACGACCACCACATAAAGATTTTAGGTCCTTCCAGTGACATACCAGGCGTCTTTCATGGGGCACTTTGGTACTACATACTCGCAATTCCATATTTTTTAGGCGGCGGAAATGTTCTTTTTACATCCTGGTTCACCTGTCTATGTATACTCTTATCAGTACCTCTATGCGGATATCTCGTTCATTCGCTCTTTCAGAATAAATATCTTTCACTTATATCAATGATGATATATTCATCATCTCCGTTATACTTGATTTTGGCACGATGGTTGTCCAATCCAATTATTGCATTGCCGGCAATTCCAGTACTTTTATTGCTTCTTTGGAGATATATTGGAAAACCTAAGAACGGAACAATATTTTTCATAGGCTCTCTGTATGGTCTACTTATTCAAGCGAATTTTTCGTTTGGACTATTACTCGTTTCGAGTTTACTGTATGTAGTAGCATACAAACCTACTGTATCTGTAAAAGCTTTTTGTTTTTTTATTGGAGGCTTTTTGATAAGTATCTCAACGTATCTTTTGGCAGAGGTCAAGTTTCATGGGCGTGCAACAAAAAGTATTATCGAATTTCTTCATACACATAGCTCGTCCTCACACACAAATATAGTTTCAGTAGTCGTTCATCGTTTACACGATTTATTTACAATGACTATTATCACACAGCCATTTTTTTTGCTTCCATTGCTTGTACTGATACCAGTACTTATTTTTCTTCGAAAAAAGCAAGTTCAAAAAAATAGTAAACCGCTTATTTTTTTGGTTATCTGGTTCGGGCAGCTTTTCCTTTTTTTCCTTTTTCAAAGCGGCATAGTGAATAGCGCCTTTGTTTTTACTCCCTTTATACTTGTTACATCAATTCTTTTTGGGGATGTAATTTTTATTAGTTTTAAAGATAAACGGATCGTATTGTTCTTAACGATGGCAGTAGTTTTTTTTCAATTAAAAACTTCATATGAGTGGCTACAAAAAGAATTTAATCCACTTGCGGTTCAACAAGGTATGTTTTATCAACAAGAAGAGGCCATTGTAGATTACGCGTACGAACATGCCCAAAAAAGCCAGTTCACAATTAATGCAGTGAGCAATCCGTTGTATTACAGTACAACATGGTCATACGTCTTTGAGTT
>CAZYQZ010000140.1:0-4057 GCA_964649915.1 uncultured Gammaproteobacteria bacterium
GGTAAATTTGAAATCAAATTGGATGAGGAAGTTTTGGATATCCGTGTATCTATCATCCCTATGGTTGATGGAGAAAAAGTAGTCTTAAGACTCCTTGCGTCTCATCTTCGCCAATATACTCTTTTGGATTTAGGAATGAGTGAGAAGGATCTCAAAAAAGTACAAGTTGCAGCGAGTAAATCCTACGGTATGATTCTTTCCACCGGTCCTACAGGCTCGGGAAAAACCACCTCAATCTACTCGATTTTGAAAATTTTAAATACCAGAGATAAAAACATAACAACCATCGAAGACCCGGTTGAGTATCGGATACAGGGAGTCAATCAGATCCAAACGAATGTAAAAGCGAATCTCACATTTGCAAGTGGATTACGCTCCATACTACGACAAGATCCCAACACGATATTCGTTGGTGAAATACGTGATGGTGAAACCGCAGGAATTGCTGTAAATGCAGCACTTACCGGACATCTTGTTTTATCTACACTTCATACGAATGACGCTGCAACAGCGCTCCCCCGTCTAACCGATATGCAGATTGAGCCGTTTCTTGTTGCCTCAACGGTCAATATTATTATTGCGCAGCGTTTAGTTCGTAAAATCTGCAATCTGTGTAAAGTACAATCAACCACCTCTCTCTCTGCTCTTTCTGCCCGGATTCCCCATGACGCATTGAATCGCAACTTTTCAAACACACTGGAAATAAAACTATATAAAGGGAGCGGGTGTAAAGTGTGTCGAGGTACGGGCTATTCTGGCCGTGCCGGAGTGTTTGAGATATTGGAGGTCACTCCAGCAATAAAAAAACTCATTACCGAAAAACACGATTCCGATATTATCGCAAAACAGGCAATTGCTGATGGAATGACTACAATGCTTGATGATGGACTCGTGAAAGCCTCCCACGGTATCACGACCATTGAGGAAGTACTGCGTGTTACAAAAGTCGAGTCCACCTAAGAAGCCCATGAATTTAAGCCACCTTACAATCAGTACGAATGAAAAAATCAGTCTGTTAAGCAATCTTTCAACTATGCTTTCAGCGGGTATATCGCTGTTTGAATCAGTAAATGCACTTCTTGAGGACTCAAAAGGACACCAAAAACGACTGCTTGAATCAGTTCGCGACGATCTTTCTCAAGGAAAACAATTACACGTTGCGTTTAGTAAATTTTCTGGAGTCTTTGACAGTGTGACTGTTAACATTATTAAAGCGTCAGAACAAGCTGGAACTCTTGACGTAGCTTTGAAGGATCTTCGTGATTATATTCGTAAAGAAATAGAATTTTCTGATAAAGTTAAATCTGCGCTTATTTATCCTGTGCTTATTTTCCTTGTGTTTTTAAGCGTATTGTTAATGATTCTGACTTTTGTTATTCCAAAAATCGCAACCGTATTTACACGGATGAAAGCAGAATTGCCACTGCCAACCAGAATACTTATTGCTGCATCTGATTTTCTCATTCATCACACCTTTGAAATCACCGCGGTTGTTGTTGGTGCAATATTTCTCCACCTTTTTTTCATACGAACGCAAAAAAAGAAAATTCTCAACATACTCTTCTCACTTCCTCTCCTGTCTGGTCTTGCTCGAGAAATAGATCTTGCAAGATTTTCTCGCAGTCTCTATCTCCTGCTTGATGCAGGGCTCCCAATTATCTATGCACTTGATCTAACTCAGGATATCGTATTGAAAGAAAATGTTGCCAAGGCAATTGCCACAACCAAAGAAATGGTACTTTCAGGAAAAAAATTGTCAGATGGATTTAAAAAGCATCGCAATATATTCCCCAGTATTATGATCAAGATCACCGAGGCTGGTGAAAAAAGCGGTTCTTTGGAACAGTCACTTCTTGATGCTTCCGTCTATATTGATTATCAAGTCTCTCAAACGTTAAATACTCTTACCACACTTCTTGAGCCTCTCATGCTTATTTTCATCGGTGTTTTCGTAGGAGGAATGATGTTGTCAATTATTGCACCAATTTATGGACTTATTGGCCAGGTTACTAGTCGGTAATATGAAACCTGAAGAACGTACACGAAGTGGCTTCACTCTTATTGAGATCATCGTCGTTGTCAGTATTCTTACAACGTTGCTTGGCTTAATTCTTGCTCGTTCTTTTGATTTTCGTACATCAAGCTCAATAAACAGTATCGTCACGACCCTCATGGCAGATATTAAAAATCAACAAATCAAAGCAATGGTAGGCGACACTGAAGGAAGAGGGTCTGGGGATGTCTACGGAGTATATATCCAGCCCACAAAATATTCCCTTTTTCACTCGAGCGTCTATACCGCTACAGACTCAGCTAACTTTTCTGTTACGCTTGACGCAGGGCTTCAACTTACAACGACATTTGTTGGGAGTACATTTTTATTTGCAAGTGGAAGCGGGCAAATTATTAATTATTCAGCCACACAAAGCGCGATTACACTTAAAGACACAGCGACCAATATTCAAAAAACTATTCAATTGAACAAATATGGTTCAATAATCAGCCTTAATTAATTCATGAAAAAAATATACTCGTTCACTGCGGGACAAACACTCATAGAAATTCTTCTAGCACTGGCCCTCACCGCAATTTTGCTCCCTGCACTTCTCACGGGCCTTATCGCAACAACCGGTGGTAAGCCACAGGAATCACAACGTGCACAGGCGCTCGGCCTTTTGAAAGAATCTGAGGAAGTAATACGAAGCATTCGGGAGAGGGACTGGTCATCATTTGCAAGTACCGGTACGTTTCATGCATCAACATCAGCAAATATGTGGACTCTAGTTTCTGGCGCTGAATCTGTAAATGGTATGACTCGCACAATTGCGGTCAATGATGTCTACAGAGACGTAAATGGGGTCGTAGTAAGTAGTGGTGGAACGCTTGATCCATCAACCAAGCGTATAGATATTGCGGTTACGTGGGGAATCCCCTATCTCTCCACTGCTAACTCCAGCATGTATATCACGCGATATTTAAATAACACCGTCAGTCAACAAACGTCTCAAGCACAATTTAACGGTGGGACAGCACAAAACACGCAGGTCACCAATACCACAGGTGGAGAGATTCTTCTTGCTCTTAACTCGAAGGCGAAGTGGTGTTCCCCATCGCTTTCTTCAGCAACGATTGACCTGCCTGATGGTCCTCCTGTTGCTGTTGTTGCGACAGCGAGCGCAGTTTCTGTTTCAATTCCAAATGACGTGTTTGTAGCCACCGCTCCCTATGCAACAAGCTCTGATAAGCTTGCTTATATAAATGTAAGTGCGAACACAGATCCTCCAGTTCCATCTCTTAAAGGCATATTTACACTCGATGCATCCAAATATAGTGCACCGGGACTTTTTCCAACGGGTATTAATTTAGATAACAGTTTTATCACTAACTCAGTCGCCTATTACAAATCAGCCGCTGGTAAGCTCTACGCTCTTCTTGCTACAACCAAACCCGATCATGAAGTTATCGCTATTCAAATTACGTCTAACTCGACAGATTCCTATCAAGATCCAGTAAATAAAATATATAAATATTGGACATTTTTTAATACACGTATCTATCAGGGAAACTCTGCCTCAACTCCCAATCAAGATGAGTCTCCGTATGGATACGGCGGCTCAAGTATTGCAGTGCTTGGTACACGCGGATATATGGCTTCAGGCGGATTTTTATACGTCTTTGATTTAAGCAATATAGATAGCAAGTCGACATCAAATGGATTAGATATGATAGGGTGCCGAATTGAGATGGATGGATATGACTGTAATCCCGCAACCAGTAAGATTCGCAAATACTCAAGCGGAAATACTGGAACAAACTTTGCCGCAGAACAATCAGGACAAACAGGCTGCATGGATGGAGGTGCTGTATCTAGATACGGTAATAATGATATTTATCCCATCCAAGTAGCAAACAACACGTATGTTTTTTCAGCAGTTGGGGCTGGTGCGGATCCAGAATTTAATATCGCCAATGTCTCAAGTATTCCAACAAATAGCACTTCTCCAAGGATAAATAACAGCAGTTGCGGCACCATAGCAAGTGGAAACGCGTCTTGGAA
>CAZYQZ010000141.1:0-4037 GCA_964649915.1 uncultured Gammaproteobacteria bacterium
TATTGAATACTCTCGATGATGAGGGTAAAAAGCTTGCACAAGCTATCCAACAGAATCGAAGATTAACACTAGGTAATCAATCACTTTCTCGAGATCAGTACATAGATCAATCTGCTCAATTCATGGTTGCTGCAGAAAGAGAAAAAGCACAAAACGCAGGAGCACAGTTTAATGAAGAGGTTGAAATGAAAAAAGCCAGAGAAGCGGCGGCTACAGGCTTTGATCGAAGAGCGATCATTCAAGAACAGAGTCATTCTCAGATACAGCCAGACGAAAAACAGCCAGCACAAAGAGAATATTCTGATGGTTATTTGAAAAAACTCCTCTATAGACTCATGAATACTGAAGGGAAGACGGGGGAGGCAATATTGGTGAATCAAGCTTTATCGGTGGGGGGAGATGTTGGTAAACGTGCTCAGTGGGAGGTTCTCAAACTCCATCAGGCACGATTAGTAAAAGACGCAGATCGAACCCGCGATGTTTCTACACGATTAACCACTCAGCAGGAGTTAGCAGAGATTAACGAAGCAATCACTTCTCTAGAATCTCAAGGAGCAGCAAATGTAAATGTTCTTGAGGAATTCGCAAATCATTCTGGTATTCAGACAAATCCAGAATTGAAAGCGAAAATTGAAAAAGGCGAAATCACTTGGCTTGATGCTATGAAGGAATTCTTTTCCGCTACCCTTGAAGGAAAAGAGCGCGAAGCACTGGAACTTGTCAATCTGGACCAGACACCAGGCCAGGAGCCAGCACGAGAGTTGACAGGAATCTTGAGTCAGAAAGGTCAGCTAGGTGAGTTATTCAAGATTGTCGGTAGAGTTCCGAATATAGATACTGACGCGGGAAAGAGCGATCTGATTCAAAGCATGTTCCAAAGTGCTACCGGGAGAAATCCTGACCCCCAAGAGCTGGCGTACTTTCAACACAAAATGTTTACTGAACATTCACACACCGGACTCATTATCGGCGCAGCCTATGCTATCATGATGTTTCAAGGCATACTTGATTTCGGAATGGCAACTGAAAGAGGTCAGTAACAATGAGTAATCCAACTGATATCTATCTTATTGAGCTTACAAAGCAAACGTCATACTCTGACGAAAGTAAAAAAATCATCATTTCAAAAATTCCTGGGTTATCTCCAGAGAATAAAATCAAGCTAAAAATTAATCTTCTTCAAGCCATACTCCTCCTATCAGCAAAGCAGACGCTAGAAGCCATTCCTGAAAAAAAAGGCTTTTCTTCTCACGTTTCTGAATTAGGAGAAATTGATAAACAGATTTTATTAAAAGCAGCCAGCAGAGAAAGCGAAGCGGCAAGTCACGCAGATGCCCATATAGTGTCGGATTCTCTTCTTAAAAACACTTCTCAGACATGATATTGGATTGATATGTTTGCTTTTTTCATCTTTCTTTTTATTTTTGCTGGACTATTTTTACTTTCTCCCATTATTACCAACTCCATTTACACGCTCGCTTTTCTACTTACACGAAATCGCAAAATTTCATTAGGAATTCTTCTTACGATTCTACTTCCTGGGACACTCATACATGAGCTAAGCCATTTTCTAGTAGCAACAGTACTCTTTGTCCCTGCAGGAGAAATCACTCTTATTCCCAAGGTGGAAGGGGACAGTATCAAGGCGGGGAGTGTCCATCATGCACGAACTGATCCTATCCGTCGTATGCTTATAGGGATCGCGCCAATGATTATTGGTCTTACGCTTATTTATGTTTTAGGATTATATTCGCTCCCGCAAATCTTAAATCTACAATTTTCAATTTTAAACGTAATCTGTCTGTATTTACTTTTTATTACATCTATTTCAATGTTTTCGTCCAAAAAAGATTTGGAGGTAGCCTGGTTTCTTGTTCCAGTGTTTATACTTTTGGGAGCATCGTTGTATTTTGCGGGATTTCGCGTTTCATTCTCGCATGACCTCTTAACATTTGTGGAAAAAATAGTTGGCCAACTCGATAGATCGCTTTTTGCAACACTAGGAATAGATGTCGCAGTTTTTGGGCTATTACGAGTAATCGTACAAATTGTGCAAAAAGTGTTCGGGGTACGAATTACGCATCATGGCAAGAATTAGACGCGAGCGCCCATTTGCATAGAGGCGGACGGAGGGGTCTGGTTGTCTGGTGGTGGAGGTACGGACGCCGTGGTCGGGGCGGGAGTAAGAGGAGTTGGATCGATTGAAAGATTTTGGACTATTCCCTCAAGACTTGCTGCGACCGGCTCTGTTACAACTGGAGGACTTCCTGTAGGAGTTGGGACAGAACTACTCCCTACTACTGGTGTTTGTGATAGTTTTTGCTCTGTGTTTGCTGCTGACTCAACCACAACAGGATTTTGTGTTATTCCAGTTTCACCTACCACCGCTGGGATTGTTTTTGATGTACCAAGCGCTGGATCACTTGTTGCTTTATCTGGCTTTTCATCGTGCTCAGTTGCTTTAGCTTTCACAGGCTTTACAACATCAAAGGTAAATTCGACTCCATTGTAGCCAACGTTGACAGTATCGCCGTCAGTAATACTTCCCTTAATAAGAAGTGAGGATACAGGGTTCTCAATGAGTCGTTGAATGGTTCTTCGAAGTGGACGTGCTCCGTATACCGGATCAAAGCCTACTGTTGCCAGTTGTTTTTGCGCTTCCTCTGACGCGACAACTGATATGTTCTGATCCTTAAGAAGTTTGCTTAAGTCTGTCATTTGCAACCCAACAATCTGTTGCATGTGTTTTCTGGTAAGCGGTTTAAAGACAACCACCTCGTCAAATCGATTCAGAAGTTCTGGGCGGAAAAACTTCCGCAATTCCTCGACAAGCTTCTCAGAAAGGTCGTGGAATGCATCGTGTTTTCCTGTCTGTGGCGCGGCAAATTCCTTCTTTCCAATGGGAAGTGGATGTCCGCCTGAAACATCAAGTTGCGGAAATAGATCGGCAACGAGTCCCTCATGCCAAGTGTTTTGCGGTTGATATTGCTTCGATGGGGAAGACACTTGTTCTTGAACTGGCGCTTTCACCCAACATCTATCACCAACTATTATTACTTCTTCACCCGTTGGAATAAAAAGGTGTGAATCCCACTTTTTTATCGGAAATTCTACATGCTCTTCCTTATCTATCTTCGTATTTTCTTGAATAAGATTTCCTTGCACCGAGGAGGTCGCTGCTACTTTTTTTGCGACACTCTCTGGATGCATACTAATCACTGATGCGCCGTTAAAATATTCTTCGAGAGCACCAGTTACCCAGTCTTTCGATTGCATATTTTCCCGTTTCCAAAACCTATCTTTATATGAAATGACTTGTGCATTTTGAGAAGATATAGCATGCGTATCAAGTTTTGCTGTTGGTAACTGCTCATCTGGATGGTCGGGCAGAGCATTGATCACGACATTTTCCTTGAAATACTCAACGAGCGTTTTTATATCCCACTCTTTCGCGGTAGTAGAGGTGCGAAACCATAGATTCGTATCTTTTGTTATCGTTTCGGATCCATCGGAAGCTATAAGATGGGTATCAATCGTATCGTAGGGAAATTCTCCCGCTCCTGTCTTTATAACCGATCCAGCAAAATATTCAGAAAATGCCGCTGTTTTCCAAAGCGTCTCATCTTTTCCCTTTTCCCAATATCGATCTTTCAGGGAAATGATTTCCCGTCCTGTTGGAGAGACAACAAACGTTTTGAAGACGGACTCATCAACTTCTTCCTCATACGCTCCTCCGAGTAGCTGTTGTTGGATGAGTCCCGTTCCAAGATTTGATGTACAGATAATAATCGTGTTTTTAAATGAAATTGTATGCCCTTTATTGTCGGTAAGTCGTCCATCATCAAGAAGTTGGATGAGAATGTTAAAGACATCAGGATGCGCTTTTTCGATTTCATCAAAAAGCACGACGGAGTAAGGACGACGACGCACGGCTTCGGTAAGCTGACCGCCTTCTTCATAACCCACATATCCAGGAGGTGCACCTATGAGTTTTGCTACTTCATGCTTCTCCATGTACTCTGTCATGTCTAGACGAA
>CAZYQZ010000142.1:0-4029 GCA_964649915.1 uncultured Gammaproteobacteria bacterium
GCATACATTATCACCCCAAACGAACTGTGAGTATTGGATACTTGCTTAAGTTCCTGCGTATCACTTATCTGATATGGAGAAAGAAGATACCCTACTCCATATAGTTGAAGGGCGTGAGTAAACTGGGCTGATAGTGTTGCAATTTTTGCCTGATCATCCAAAGCCACTAGCTGAAACGGTACAAGAGAGGCTTCATAACGCCGGGTTGTCTGCGCTCGATAGGTGTTATATGCGGGTATTTTATATATTGAATTTTGATTTGATTGCATAGCATTCAAAAAAAACAAAAACTTTTCCGGATGTTTCCACCCCTCAGTTAAAAATATTTGATTCCAAACATTCCCTGATGCAAGTGTATATATTTTTTTATTGAAATCTGGGTGAATAGCCGAAAGTATCCCAGGGGTCTTCAATACATCTTCTGCTTTTAAAATCGGATTGTACGAATAAGAGAATAAAAAAAGTTGAGTAATCGAGATAATAAGAATTCCTCCATACACTACGTTTGCGGAAAAGATTTTTTTTAGGCGCGACCCAAGCGTATCTAGATAAAAGCTTGAAAGTAAAATGATACTAAATACAAACATCCAGATAAATCGAGATGGTACACGAAAGAAAGAAAATGGAGGAATCGGGAAAAGAAAGTATAACGGCGAGTATTTCCCTAGCATGAAGAGCGCGGATATCAAAAGCAAGATACTGTAGAGCCTAACGTGTGGGTTTTTTCTGACAAATAGCAGTGCCAAAAACCCAAATAGTATTGGAATTACTCCTATATACCCTGTGTTTTCCCAAAAGATACTACCATCGTTTTTGATGTAGTCTGGATAGCTTCCATCTGAGGGATTACCGAGGGCATACGGATTAATAAAAGATAGAAAATGTTTGAAAGGAAAGGAAAACTGCGTTGTAATTTCGGGGGATAACCCTTGTGAGCGAGTCGAAGTTGATAAAAATTCCTTCTGAGGAAAAAGTTGAATACTACACAGAAGAAACCCAAGGATCACAAAGAAAATTGTTACTCCAGAAACGATACATACTTTTTTGATACTCCAGTCTAATAATCGTATTCGAAAAATAAAATAGAACATAGCTATAAAAAGCGTAATAAATGTAAGTTGCGGAAACCCTGCAAAGATCTGCTGTGATAAAACAAGAGATAGAAAGACTCCCCATTTTATTTTTCTCGTCTGAATAATTTTTTCTACACCGAAGAAAATCCAAGGGATATACGAGCCGGTTTGGATAAGATTCATGTGGCTGATATGTGTTACAAAAATCGCTGAGAAGGTAAATAGAAACGCGTTATATACTGATGCAGTTGGTGATACGCGCAGCAATCGGCTGTAAGCAAACATTCCGAAACTTGCTGTAAGAAAAATAACAACATATGACATGTTAAACGCAAAAACAAAAGGTAAAAATCTAAAAAAAAGTAGATTTGATAAGACAAATGTTCCCATCTGTCCTTCAGCAAGATGAGGATATCCATTTCCAATATAAGGATTCCACACTGGCCACTCTCGATTGTGGAGTGATTCTGATAGAAATTGTTTCGCAGGCAAATTGAGTTGCCAGATATCACTTTGGCCAAAATCAGGTGTTGAAAAAAGCGATACTGTCGGATAGAAAAGACGAGCAAAAAAGATAAGGTTTACAATCGTTATGGTTAAAATGAAAAAAAAAGTGCTCTTTCGCATGGATATATTTTACATTATTATATGGAAGATGCGATTATACCCAATACTTTTTGTTGTTATCATCAGTATTCGGCTGATATACCTGTTTATAATTCCACTCGGACAATTTCCAGACGAAACATTCCATGCTCAACGCATACGATACGAATCGCGTCCGTCCCCTCTTTCACACGTTGAGTTGGTAAACAATGAACTTCATCAACCTCCATTATTTTATTTTATAAGCACACACCTTATACGTAACAATACAGAATTTCACTTCTGGTATGTACTACGAATTATGAACTTTTGCTTTTCTCTGTTATTTACATATCTTTCTTGGAAGATATTAGAAAGATTGGTTAGTTCAAAGTATATACGGCTTAGTGTTTTTTCCCTCATCAATCTTGTCCCTACATTTACAAGCGAGGCAGTTTCAATAAGTAATGATGTACTTTCTTATTTGATGTGTGCATTTTTTTGTTTTGTTTTTTTATCTTCATACCCAAAAAAAATTACTTCACAAAGAATTATTTTTCTTGGTATCATCTCCGGAGTATCTCTCTTGGTAAAAACGTATGCTTTTCCACTTATTGTAAGTGTCATAATCACTTTTCTTATTCAAAAAAGGAGAGCGACAGATATTGTGCTGTTTCTTTTACCTGCAATACTTATTGGAATGGTGTGGCCGATTTCTGACTATATTAAAACTTCTGATTTCATTTTTTCACAACGAATGTTTCAAAATTCAATTCTTCATTTTACGAAACCGTTTGCTTTTCCTGGCTATATCATGTCGCTTAATCGACAAACGTTTGAAACATATATATCAACGTATGGCTCAACCAATAATATTCGTCTACCCTCTTTTGTTTACACTTTTCTTCTTAGTATCTTTTTTATAAGTCTATGGGGTTTATATACAATAAGAAGTAGGATAAAAAAAATGAAGAGCTTTCAATTTTTTATTATTTTCTTGGTTTGCAACATCATATTCTTTCTTTATTTAAACGTACGAATTACATACCAGCCACAAGGAAGATTTCTTTTTCCAACTTTAATACCTTTATCTATTCTTTTTACCTATGGATTATCCGCTTTCACGGTCGGTAAAGAAAAATATCTGTTCTTTATTATCTTTATTTCTATGGTGTTATTAAATGTTTGGGGTTTACAATGTGTAAGTAAGTATTTTTACAATCTGAATTTCATGCCTCACATGTTTACGTGTTATTTCTATCCCTCACTATGATTTGGCTTGGATACATGTTTTTAACTCTCGGATATTCGCTGACACATGGATTTTATTCACTATGGGCAGCTGGTTTTATTTCGATTGCACTTACTCTTCTTGTTCTTTACATAATTAAAAAACCTCAAATTCACAACGAGCTGCTTATAAAAAAAAGCGTTCTGGTAGGTATATATTCGATGAGTTTCATGATGTATGGAGGGCTATATCAGACAAACGGGATATTAAAAAACACATCATTTCTTTTACTTTTCTTAATGCTTGTGATTCTCTGTATATCTCTATTAAAAAAAATTTTTTCATACAAAAAAATCTTGATCTTCTTTTTTATTTCTCACATTCTTCTTCGCGTCTTTATGCTTATTTCTTCTCCCAACCCTCACATTGATGTGTTTGATTACGTAAAATATGGCGCGCTCGCTATCCTTGATGGGAAAAATCCTTACAGTATGACATATCATCAGATGTATCCAAATGTATCTGCAGATTTTTATTCATATCTGCCTATGACAATCTTAACCACAACACCGTTTGTGCTTTTCTTCGGAGATCCACGGTACGCAATTATTTTTTCTGAAGTCGCTGCGTCATTAATTCTATTGAAGATGTGTTCAGGAAAAGATAAATATCTTTACCCCCTTTTGCTGCTAGGAAATCCTATGTCTCTCTATGTTTTAGAACAGTCATATATTGAGCCAATACTTATTTTTGGTATTGTGGGGTTTATATATTTGATGCGGAAAAAAAAATATTGGTCTGGCGCGATTATTTCAGGCATGCTTCTTGCAACAAAGCAATACATGATATTTTTTCCTCTGTTTTTTCTCAATTCAGTACATGGGATCAAAACGCGAATTCAATACGTAGCAATAACTGGTATTACGACTGTATGCATATGTCTCCCATTTTTTCTTTGGAACCAGAAAGATTTTCTTCATGATGCAGTATTCTTGCAATACGTTTTTTCTCCTCGGTATGAAGGATTAACGTTTTTCTCTTTTTTATATTGGTTGTTTGGGACTCCTTTTTCTTTTTGGATAAGCACGGGGTTAATATTCATTGGTGGTATAGGTTTATTTGTAATCAAAAGAAATTCGG
>CAZYQZ010000143.1:0-3996 GCA_964649915.1 uncultured Gammaproteobacteria bacterium
GATTGTTCCGTCCTTACCGACCTTAACAGCCTTATCGCTTGGAGTTGTGTCCTTGGTGTGTTCGAGAGCGTACCTGAATGCTTTTTCATCTCGTACAAATCCATAATAGAAAAGATTCCCTATAAGAGCGTCGAGGGTAACTTCTGTACTAATTCGTAAGTCTGCTGTTCCGTCTACTCCTGGCTTTGATCTAATCTGCTCGGCTTCGGCTACGGGCATGTGAAGCCGCTCGATAAAATAGTCTTCGACTTTTTTGGCGGATTCCCAATCTTTGCCTGGAGCTTTGAAATTTTCTTCGTTGGGCTTACTTAAAAAGTAATAGCCTGCCGACCCTAACAATAAAAGCACGATCAATATCACTATTTTCTTGATCATGCCTTTATTATAAACCTTTTAAGCTAGTAATCGCTTAGACGCCTCCCAAGTACGTAAGCAATTTCTTTTCTGCCTTCTTCTGTTTGTCTAAACTCATTAAACAATCGAGCCCCTTTATCGCTTAAGAGCGGGACAAACTCGGGTAAATCGTTAAGCGGCACTTTTCGAAATTCCTGCAGTCGTAAATCCGCTGTGTAACCTTTAAAAACTGGTAATCTTCTGATCATATATTTTCCTTTCTCGGATACCCATCCGCGGAGTTGGGGCCCCGCGGTGGATACAACTTTTATAATTTTGCACTTGGCACAACCTCACTAATTCTCTTCTCGTCAAAATATAAATCTCGCTCGATCCCTAAACCAAAGTTGCCGCGATAGCTTTCAAGCTCAGCCAGAGAAAAAGAACCCCATTCATCGTTCCAATCCCCAAAGATGGAAACGAATCCGAAGAACTCTCTCGATGATGGGTCGTATTCGGTGGCGTACCATGTACCCGCGCCTGTCGGATTGAAGAACTTCGCAACCACGATAGGATCAGCACTGTCTTCTTGTCTGCCTAGCTTTGCGAACCTAGCTAGTAGCTCTTTTGTTAGTAGTTTCATATATATTCACCTCCTTTCTTTTGGCTTCCTCCCGAAAATTAATAGTTGGGAAGTATGGCCATACTTCCCATACCAGGGGAACCCTCAAGCAGGGTGAAATTTTGCAAGGGCAAACGAAGTGCGGTTTATTGGAGGCGAAGCCGGAAACCCTTGCGAAATGAGGGGTAAGACCCCTTTAAACGATTTAGCTTCCTCTCTTGATAACTATTGCTTTTGAATCTACAATCTGTAGTAGATATATGATCAAGAAAACTTTGAGCGAGCTAGAACTAGAAGTGATGAGTGTTATTTGGGAAAACAACGCATGTTCTGTGCGCGACGTGCTTAATCGAATAACTGAAAAAAAAGATTTGGCATATACGACAATTGCAACGATTCTTTTAAGACTTTATGAAAAAGGATTCGTATCGAAAAATGATAAAGATTTTGCCATTCACTATTCACCAATAATCTCCAAGGAAGAATACAGCAAGTCTATCGCGGGATCTTTTGTTAGTAATTTTTTCCAATTATTTGGTGATACTGCAATAGCATCATTTGCTGAAACAATTGAAGAATTGCCCAAAGCAAAGAAAGAATATTTTTTAGACCTATTAGAAAAACATGATAAAAATAAATAATTATTTACTAGGTTTTACCAGTCTTCTTTTTCTTTTAACGCTAAGTTATTTTTTTATTATCTTTAAGTATTTTCAGGTATTGGTTCACCATAGTATTTATTACTGTCAGGAGATGGCAAAAACATTAAATTTGCATCTCCCCGGCAATCTGGGAAAGGCAGTAACCGTTTTTTTAATTGTTGGAGCACTAGTTGCTGTATTTAAGATACTTAAAACTGTCATTAGCATACATTCTTTTAAACAAATGTTACTAAAGGACAGGATTAATAATGATGAGGTTAATAAGCATAGAAACCTTTTTGAGAAAGTTGGTGTGGCAGATAAAGTAAGTATCATCAATAGAAACAGGCCACAAGCCTTTTGTTTTGGTATTTTTAATCCTAGGATATATCTATCAACTGGAATGATCGAATTAATGTCCCAAAACGAGTTGGAAGTTATATTGCGACATGAGAAATGCCATCTAAAGCACAGAGATTCTTTGACTTTCATTTTGGCGGCGACAATAGAATCATTGTTTCCGATTTTTCCAGTTTTTTCAGACCTTATAAAAATTTACAGAACCGATCGGGAAATAAATGCAGACTCAGTGGCGGTAGGTGCGATGTCAGAAAACACATCAATTCGAGATGCTCTAAAAAAGCTTCTGCAATATGAACCAATGTCCAACTTCGCTTTTGTCCCACAGATTTTTTCAGAAGACAGTCTTGAAGCTCGCATTCAATCTCTGCATTCTCAAAAAACTACGTACAAAAAAGTTAGTCTAAAAAATTTGTTTCTCAGTATCATTTCGTTTGTCATTTTATTTGGAATAATGATTACACCAGTTAAAGCGATAGAAATTCATGAATCAGGTGGTGATGCAATAGTGCTGTGTACAGATACAGCTGATAATTGCTCAATGGTCTGTCGACAACGCGCACTTATGGATATGCAGAGCCATTCAGCACAACAATCTTCAAAGAATTACAGTTCTGTATACTGAACTTGCAAGAACGTATTGACGTTTTCTATAATACCTACTACACTTTGTAGTAATATGACAGAAAACAAATTTAGTCCCATCGCAACACCAGTACTCGTGATCTTATTAATTATTGGATCTTTCTTTCTTGGCTCTCTCACTACAAAAGTTAAGTTACTTGAGAAAGGTACGGTAGCGGGTTTACAAGCACCAGCTGGCGCTCAACCTCAAGCTCCTCAGCCTGAAAAACCCACTAAGGGATCAGCCTCTGTTGACGATGATGCTGTTTTAGGCGATAAAAACGCACCGATTACCATCATCGAATTTTCAGATTATGAATGTCCGTTCTGTAAGCGCCATTTTACCGATACATATCCCAAGCTGATCAAAGAATATATTGATACAGGCAAAGCCAAACTTGTGTTTAGAGATTTCCCCTTATCTTTTCATGATCCTATGGCTACAAAAGAAGCGGTTGCTGCCAACTGCGCAAAAGAACAAGGTGGAGACAAAAAATATTTTGAATTCCATGGAGAAATCTTTAAGCGAACAACCTCTAATGGAAATGGTCTCGATGACGCTAAAATTAAAACTATCGCTAGCGATTTAGGTTTAAATATTAGCTCATTCACTAGTTGCCTATCCAATAAAGCAATGGAAGATGAAGTCAAGAAGGATATTGCTGATGGCTCAGCAGCCGGAGCATCTGGAACACCGACATTCTTGATCGGTAAAACTACCAGCGATGGCAAAGTTGACGGAGACCTACTTATTGGCGCTCAACCATTTGCTGCATTCCAAGCAATTATTGATCCGATGCTGCAATAACTATGATGATTTTGGCGAAAATACTATTGCAACCTAAGTATGTGGTAGTAACTCTTCTCATCACGCTTTCTCTGATTGTACTTGCTGCTTGGTTGCCGAACATTCATCTTATTGCGAAAACCATGACCTCGCAAACGATGACGGTCTGGCAAAAAACAAATTTGATAACGAGCTTACTAGGATCTTTTCAAACGAATTTCACTCCTCTCTCAAGATCTGTGACGGTAATCACAGCGCTTCTTACCGGTATACAGACTAGCTTACTCGTTTACTATCTTCGTCAGACAGCACTTATTCAGCGGGAGATGGGAGTATCTCTTCTAGGAATAACAACGAGCTTTTTGGGAATCGGATGTGCTTCATGTGGGTCTGTCGTTCTCACGTCAATTATTGGTCTTGGATCAGCCTCTACAGTTCTTGGATTCTTACCACTACGAGGTCAAGAATTTGGCTTCCTTGGCATTGGTATATTATTATTGGCAATAATGTACACGATGAAAAAAATCAATCAACCGTATTTATGTACAGTAAATTAATAACGATATGATAATTAAAAAAACATTTTTAAATCTGGAGGAGATAACATGTTAAAGGACAAATTTGTTTTA
>CAZYQZ010000144.1:0-3972 GCA_964649915.1 uncultured Gammaproteobacteria bacterium
TCCCCAACTTGTTAGTACAGTTTCACAGTACAAGAAACACGAAGAGAAGATTTTTGAGGAAATCGCACGACTTCGAGCGCAGTCTTTGGCGATAAGTGAAACTGATCTGAAGAAAAAAGCAGACCTTGAACAGAATATTACAGGGAATGTTCATTCAATTCTTGCACTATCTGAAGCGTATCCTGACCTAAAAGCAAATGAGGGCTTCGTGAAACTTCAAGATCAGCTTGTGGAAACCGAAGACCAAATTGCAAGTAGTCGAAGAATTTATAATTCAAATGTTGCTGCATTTAACACACTGATTCAGTCATTTCCACAAGTTCTTATCGCAAGAATTTTTCATTTCTCAGCGTTTAATTTTTTCCAACTAAACCAGGAATAATTTCCTATTGTGAATACCACATATTACATTAGGGATTGAGGATGACAATGGAAAAATTAAGAAGCAATGCGAAACTTACCCAGATGATGTAGGGGATGAATAAATATGTGGCAGTTTTACGAATCGGATAAAAGACGATTGCACATCCGAGTATACTTAACCACAGAAGAATAATTTCAAGAAAGGCAACACTGGGTGATCGAAGTGCGAAGAAGAGAAGTGACCAGACGAAATTAAGAACGAGTTGTAAGCTAAACAGTAATAATGCTCGTTTTACTGCAGGTTTCTTTATACCTTTTTGATAGATTGAGTATGCCGCTACTGCCATACACGCATACAGAATTGTCCACACAGGTCCGAATATAAAATTCGGAGGAGAAAAGAAGGGCTTCTGAAGTGTCACATACCATGACTGAATCGCGGAAATAGTAAAAGGAGTGCTGACAATTCCTACCATTTCGCAAACGATGATAAACCCAAGTAGTTTAAGCGCTTTACTCACCATGCTATGTCTAATATAATAGTATTTCGGGTAAATTAATAGCACACATGTTTAAAAACAACAGAAATCTTCTTATTATCGCTCTCATTGCAGTCGTGAATGCCCTAGGATACGGGATAGTTATTCCTATTCTCTATTCATACTCAGTGAAGTTTGGACTGAGTGATTTTCAGAATGGATTTCTGTTTTCCATTTTTGCAATTTGTTCCTTCGTTTCAACTCCATTTATCGGTCGCATGTCTGACAAGTACGGGAGAAAACCTCTTCTTGTTATTTCTATCTTAGGAACAGCTGTATCCTTTTTTATGCAAGCGTTTGCACCAAGTGCAATCTTCCTTTTTATCGCACGCGCACTTGACGGTCTGACAGCTGGTAACATCTCGGTTGCTTCTGCTGTTATTGCTGATACGACCAAGCCGGAAGAGAGGGCGAAGGGATTTGGAATAATCGGAGCGTCGTTCGGATTTGGATTCGTTGTCGGTCCAGCAATCTCTGCAGTTACGATAGGATACTCGGCATCTCTTCCATTTATCATTGCCGGAGTCATATCACTCATCGCGGTAGTTGCGACTTACATCTATCTTCCTGAGACAAATAAGCATATCGGTCAGGTTGAACACAAGAAACTCTTCGATTTTGGTAAACTTTGGGAAGCTCTTTTTTATCCGAATGTAGGGGCTACACTTTTAGTAACACTATTTTACTTCACTGCTTTTGCCTGTTCCATAATGTACGGCTTCCAGCCGTTTTCTAAACACATTCTGCACCTTTCCGATACGGTAGTGTCACTTCTATTTGTATTATTCGGAGTTATTGGTCTCGTGACTCAAGTTTTCCTGGTTCAGCGAGTTTCCAAGTGGTTAGGATTGAAACATGCATTTACTGCTGGACTTTTCAGTGTGGGTCTAGCTTTTTTGATTATGTTTGTCAGTAGATCACTACCAGTTTTTATAGTTGGGTCAATTATCATGGGCATATCAAACGCAATAGTGCAACCTCTTACTCAAGCGATACTTTCACAGGAAACTGATGCCAAGTCTCAAGGGTCAATCTTAGGAATTAACGCCTCATATATGAGTATTGGTCAAATATTTGGTCCCATTATTGGCGGAGCAGTTGCGACAATCGGTATTCCATTTATTTTCATTGTCGGCGTGGGATTTGTTGGTATTTGTTTATATTTAACGACGCATATTCTGCGTCCCGGAGTGAAAAAAGAATCTGCGTTTTAATCAGCTCACTTAATACGCGCCACTATCTGATTGTTCCATGGATCTGCAACAAGTAGCGAACTCTTTTCCTCTCTAAACTCTAGGCCAGAGCGGGCGAGTCTCTCTCTTAATTGTTCTAGATCCTCTTTTTGGGGAAGAGTAAACTCAAACTTCTGCAAACCTAAGCTGTCACGTTTTTTACCACTGTTAAGACTACTCCATGTATTTAGTCCGATGTGATGATGATATCCACCTACTGAGACAAAAAGAGCTCCGGGGAGTTTTGCGGTAACTTCAAATCCAAGAATATTGACATAGAATTGTTCAGCAAGAGTGATGTCACCAACCTTCAAATGAATATGGCCCATGAATGTTTTCGATTCTTCTTCATTTTCAGCCGAATACTGATTTATATAGGAAACAGGATCGATATAGAGTGTAGCCATTTTAATTTGTCCATTTTCCCATTGCCACAGTGATTTTGGACGATCAAAATACAGTTCTATTCCATTACCCTGGGGATCATAGAAATAAAATGCTTCACTCACAAGATGATCCGCACTTCCAGAAAATAATTCAGGCGAATGAGTAAGGATGCTTTTAATAGCTTGTGCAAGTGTGGATCTGGAAGTATATACAATCGCGAAATGGTAGAGACCAGCGTCAGATGAAAGGGGAAGGCTGAGGTCATCTCTCCGTTGTATAATCACAAGAGGCTTTCCATTCTTCCCAAGAGTTATGCTTGTTGGTGATTCTGCGAGAACATCCAGTCCAAGGGTTGTGTGATAGAAATTTTTCATCGCGATCAGATTTTTGACATTCAACTCAACGGGTCCTAGATCAAGGGACTGAGCAAGAAATTTTCGTGTTTGAGTCTTTTCTTTTAATGCAGTTTTTGTTGCCATATAGAGTGATTATATCACTGGATCAGAATCTAAGCATATTGGAAAAGTGGTATTGACACCAGTTCTTGGCAATGATAGTATATCCCCAGAGGGGGGATATACTTTTTGTATATAAATAATTATGGCGTATAGACCAAAAGATACACATGAGAGAATTACCCATCGGCTCAAGATTGCGAGAGGGCATATGGATAAAATTATACAAATGATGAATGATGATGCGTACTGCATTGATATTATGCATCAGATGCTGGCCGTGGAAAGGGGCTTAGAACAAACCGGCAATCTTCTTCTTGAAAATCATCTGAAGTCCTGTGTTGCCCAGGAAATAAAAAAAGGAAACGCGAATGAATCGATTGAAGAAATCATGCAGGTTTTCAGGAAGAAACTCTAAAAATATATGTCTTTTGATAAAATCATTGTCTTTATTTCGAGTCTATTTGGAATTGTCGCTACGTATTGGTTTTTCTTAATGAAAAAAGAAAGTGGGGCACTGATAGTTAAGGATTCGGTAGATATTATAGTCAACGGTGGATATAAACCCGATGTGATTTCTATTTCACAAAATAAGACGACTACATTGCATTTTCTTCGTACAGATCCCTCCACATGTCTAGAGGAAGTAGTGGTTCCCGATTTACACATTCGTAAATACCTACCGCTGAACACAAAAGTTAGTATAGTAATCACGCCGAAGAAGAGGGGAGATCTCCAATTTTCCTGTGGAATGAACATGTTTCATGGAAAGATTATCGTACGGTAATATGGCAGATATAACGCGAACATTTCCAATTAACGGTATGCACTGTGCTTCATGTGTCAGAGTAACAGAGCGCGCACTGAAAAAAACTCCCGGAGTTATCGAGGCAGTTGTTAACCTAGCTACAGCCAAGGCAACGGTCACCTACGATGAAAGAGTTTGTAGTAAGAAACAGTTAGCCGCATCTATCGCAAAAACTGGTTACACGCTAG
>CAZYQZ010000145.1:0-3957 GCA_964649915.1 uncultured Gammaproteobacteria bacterium
ATCTTGTTCTGACGGGTAATTTTCTTGCTGCATCTTTCATCGCTTCCTTCGCCATCTCTATCGGAAGTCCTCCCATTTCAAACAATACTCGTCCTGGACGAATAACTGCTACGTAATCAACAACATCTCCCTTGCCTCCACCCATACGAACCTCTGGTGGTTTATCAGAAATAGGCTTATGTGGGAAAATCCTGATCCACACACGACCGCCTTTCTGAGTAAAACGAGTCATCGACTTTCTTGCAGCTTCAATCTGTCGTGATGATACCCATCCCGCAGTCATCGCTTTAAGTCCAAACTCACCAAAATTCACGTGAGAACCTCGAATAGACTTTCCTCGCATTGATCCTCTAAATTGTTTCCGATATTTTGCTCTTTTTGGTACCAACATAGGTAGTTATTTACAAATCCAAACTTTAATACCGATATATCCTGACTTCGTAAGTGACGGTACTTCTGCGTAATCAACATTCTCCCGAATTGTTGAAAGAGGGATTGTACCCGCTGTATACTTCTCTCTTCGAGAAATTTCTGCACCTGCAATACGACCAGCAAGTAAAATCTTTGCTCCTCTTGCACCTGCTGTCATCATCCTATCCATAGCTGTCTTTACAACACGCTTGTGTGGAAGTCTTCGCGCTAATTGATCTGCAATTTGTGATGCCATAAAGTATGCTGAGAGATTGGGTTCTTTCACCGGCTTCACTTTCACTTCTAATTTGGTCACTGATTTTACATCCTTTGGTCGAACGGTTGCGATAACTTGTGAGACAAACTTCTTTATATCTTCCATTCCTGAACCTCCTCGACCGATAACGACTCCGGGTCTTGCAACATGAAGAGTAATGTCAATTTTATTGATCGATCTCTCAATCTCAATCTGAACAATACCTGCAGTCTTCAATCGTCCCAATAGTGCTTCTCGAATTTTTACATCCTCAAGAAGAAGCTGCTTGTACTGTTTTGCGCTAGCAAACCACCTGGAGTCCCAAGTAAACAATGGTCCGAGTCTAAAACTTTTTGGATTAACTTTTTGTCCCATATTCTCTCTTTAAGAAAGTAACGTTATGCTTTCTTTACCCTTTCCTTTTTGACACTTCTTGGTTGTTCTTTTATAACTTCAGGTTTCTTTGCTTCTACTGCTTCTTCCTTCACAATCTTTCCTTCTTGTATTTCGGTTGGTACTTTTTCGGTCTTTTTCTCTTCAAGCACAATCTTCAAATTGGAGGTGCGCTTCTTAATCTGATGAGCCATTCCTCTGGCGACTGGCTGCCATCTTTTTAACATAGGTCCTTTTCCGGTTTCAATTGAAACAAATACAAGGTTGTCCTCAAGTAGCTTGTAGTTGTTTACAGCATCAGAAAGTGCAGTTTTGATTGCTTTTGCTAAAATGTGTGTCGTCTTCTCTTTCATGAACGTGAGACGAGTCAGGGCATCTTTCGGTTTCATTCCCTTAATACCTCGGATTAAGAACTTAATCTTCTTCGGTGAAACTCTCACATATCTGGTATACGATACAACTTGCATATTATGTCTTCTCAAGCACACGCTTTGTAACTTGTCCGTGTCCTCTAAATGTCCGTGTTGGAGCAAATTCTCCAAGTTTGTGTCCTACCATCGACTCAGAAATCAAAAGCTCAACAAAATGTTTTCCTGTATGAACTGCAATCTTCGCACCAACAAAATCTGGTGGGACATCACAGGCTCTAGACCATGTTTTAATATACGTATTTACTCCAGTTGCCCGCTGTTTCATAACCTTTTTAAGCAAACGTTGATCTATATATGGTCCCTTTTTGCTAGAACGTGACATATGTTATTTCTTACTCCTTTGTAAAATCAAATTATTACTATACTTCTTTGGACGCCTGGTCTTATGTCCTCGTGCAGCTTTTCCAGTTCGGGTCTTCGGATGCATACCTTCTCCTGATCGTCCCTCTCCTCCACCGTGTGGATGACTGCGAGGATTCTGTGCAGTACCACGAACATGTGGACGTACACCAATATGTCTTGATGCTCCAGCTTTCCCAAGCTGGATATTCTTAAATTCTATGTTCGATAGTTGGCCGACTGTTGCCATTGCTTGTTTTGGGAGCATTCTGACTTCCCCTGATGGCATCTTGACATGAATAAATTCACCTTCTTTTGCAACAATGATTCCCACAGAACCGGCTGCTCGAACAACTTGTCCCCCACGCCCTTTCTGAAGTTCAATATTATGAACGCCAGTTCCAAGTGGAATCTTCTCCATCGGGAGAGCATTTCCAAGTAGGGCCTCAACTGAATTTCCTGAAATAACAGTATCTCCAACCTTCAACCCTAAGGGAAGCAATATATACCTCTTCTCACCATTCGTATACTGAATAAGTGCGATTTGTACGTTTCTATTTGGATCGTATTCAATACCAACTACTCTACCAGAAATGTCAAAAAGGTCTCTTTTCCAATCTATGATTCTGTAATATCTTTTGTGTCTTCCACCCTGATCTCTCACAGTAATCTGACCAGTATTGTTTCGTCCAGAATGTTTCTGGAGAATATGGGTCAATGATTTAATTGGTCGAATATTTGTGTTAATCATGTTATTTGGCTTGTGTTGGTTCTACTTCAAATATACCTATTTTTTCGCCCTTCGCTACTGTTACGATTGCTTTTTTCATGTCTGGCTCTTTCACTTTCGTGCGACGTCGTCCAACAGATCTATTCTTTCCGACTTTTTTGATCGTTCGGATAGAACGAACGTGAACACCAAACTGAACCTCAATTTCTTTCTTGATCTCTTCTTTTCGGGAAAATTTACCTGCAAGAAATGTGTATGAACCAGCCATCGCGCTTTTCAACGATTTCTCTGTCACGACAGGCCGTAATGATACACTATGTGTTCTCATAGATCAATTAGTTAAATATGTTTTTTCTAACACTGGTAAAGCTTCTTTCATAAAAAGAACAACGTCACTTCGTAGCACTTCATAGGTTGTCAAAAGATTCGCCATTTCCATTTTTACGCCTTCAATATTACGTGCGGCAAGTCTCACGTTTTCTACTTTCTGTGGAATAACAATCAAAACCTTCTTTATTTTCTTCTCTTTTGTGCCCCGAAGCTCTAAAACTCTTAAAATCTCCATCATATCTTTCGTTTTTTTCTCAACAGTTAGAAGACCTGAGATTGTTACAACTTCTTTCTGTGACAACTTGGCGGTAAGAGCACTAAATAATGATTTACGTCTCATCATTTTCGGAAATACGAGGGAAAAGTCTCTTGGATGTGGACCATGAGCCACTCCTCCTCCGATAAAAATTGGAGCTTTGATATCACCATGGCGTGCACGTCCCGTACCTTTTTGTTTATATATCTTGCGTGTTGAACCAGTTACCATACTTCGTGTCTTCGTAGAGGCATTCCCTTGCCTTTGATTGGCAAGAAATACTCGAACTGCCTGCGCCATAAGTACTGGATTTACTTTTGCTGCAAATATTTCCTTCGACACACTAATTGTGCCTGCTTTTTGGCCTTTCGTGTTTACGACTGTAAGTTCCATACTGTCTTTGGCGACAGTTTTCTCTTTCACGTCCTGTTTTTTGACGGTCTTGGTTACTTTTATTTTTTCGGTTGTTGTTTTCTTGATTCGTGCCATATTAGTTAACTTTCTTAATCATCAAAATACTGTTTCTTCCTCCAGGAACTAACCCTTTAATTGTAAGAATATTCTTTTCTCCATCTATAGAAACCACTGAAAGACCTGCAAGTGTGACCGTGTCATTTCCCATACGACCTGCCATTCTTTTACCCTTATAGACACGTCCAGGTGTTGTGGTCTGTCCGATAGATCCAGGTGCTCTTTCCCGATCTGATTGACCGTGAGTTCTTGGACCTCCCTTAAAGTGGTGACGTCGTACTCCTCCTTGAAATCCTTTTCCTTTTGAAGAACCAGAAACCGTAAAAATATCTCCTGCTTT
>CAZYQZ010000146.1:0-3909 GCA_964649915.1 uncultured Gammaproteobacteria bacterium
GAAAAGGAGCTATCTCTGATCGGGATCCACACTCGCTCTATTCCGTTGGTCTACAATCTAAGGACTTCCAATTATACGCATTTGAGAAAGCGGATCTTATTATTAGTGTCGGATTTGATATTGCAGAGTTATACCCCGTGACGCTTCAAATGATGAATAAAAACAAAGATAAGAAAATTATACACATAGATTTTACACCCTCTGAAGTGTATGAGTTTTATGATCCTGATGTGGAAATCGTTGCTGATATTTCAGCAACCCTTTGGGAGCTCAACAAACGTTTTGATGATGAAAAAGAAAAGCATCACTTACAGTTTGATGGTCAGTGGTACCAATCAATTAGAGCAGCAATAGAGGATGATCACGCGTCCTATGCTTTGAATGATAAAGATGTTGCAACAGTTCCCGCGATTTTGGGAGCACTTCGCTCGAGAATGAAAGACGACGATATTATCATTTCCGATGTTGGAGCACATAAAGTCTGGATTGGTCGCCAATTCCCCGTTTATACCCCTGGAACATGCATTATCTCAAACGGGTTTGCTACGATGGGAATCGCTGTTCCTGGGGGCATAGCTGCCAAACTTGCTCATCCTGATCAGCAGGTGGTTGTCGTGACAGGCGATGGGGGCTTTCTTATGAACTCACAAGAGATAGAAACTGCAAAACGAATGGGAATAAACTTTACCATCATTCTTGTAAACGATAATAATTATGGCATGATCACCTGGAAGCAAAAAAGTCACAGAAATGAGTCTGTAGCCACAGGCATTGCCAATCCTGACTTTGCAATGTATGCACGAAGTTTTGGAATTGATGCATATCATCCAAAAAATAAAACGGAAATTGAGCGAGATATTACAACAGCAATACATAGTAAGAAATTATCGCTCGTAACTATCGATGTAAATCCAGAGGTAAATGTGGAATTAACCCAGAAATTGAAGAAAGATTTGTTTTTATAAAGAATAATTAGCAGAATCGCTACGGTTAGTATGGCAATCCAATCAATCAACCCATATACAGAGAAACTTGAAGAATCATTTTCTCCTTACTCCATTGAAAGTATTGATATGAAGCTATCTCAAGCTCAAGAATCGTGGGTTGTATGGAAAAAAGTTTCCATGAAAGAAAGAGCTGATCTTTTCCTGCGTATTGCAGGTGATCTTCGAAAGAATAAAGAAAAGTATGCTCAAGTTATTACTCGTGAGATGGGAAAGCCTATTACTCAATCGCGCGCAGAGGTAGAAAAATGTGCCTGGGGATGTGAATATTACGCTGAAAGTAGCGAGCAGTTCCTCAAATCTGAAGAGATCAAGACTGAAGCATCCAAAAGCTATGTTCGATTTGATCCAATAGGAGTAATTCTCGCAATCATGCCATGGAATTTCCCACTTTGGCAGGCATTTCGTGGTGCAATTCCGGCAATTATGGCAGGTAACGTTGTGGTTTTGAAACATGCGTCAAACGTCCCACAATGTGCGCTTTTACTCGAAAAGATTTTTTTTCAAAATGGTTTCTCACAAGGAGTCTTTACGACTCTACTGATTGAAGGGAAAGACACTGATAGATTGATAGGGGATAAAAGAATCGCAGGTGTTACCCTTACAGGAAGTGAGCCTGCAGGGCGTAAAGTTGCTCAAACTGCCGGGTACAATTTGAAGAAAGTAGTGCTTGAGTTGGGTGGATCAGATCCATTTTTGATTCTTGATGATGCTGATATAGAAAAGGCAGCGAGTATCGCAGTTGTCTCTCGGGTCGTCAATAGTGGTCAAACCTGTATTAGTGCAAAAAGATTTATCGTCGTTGAAAAGGTAGCGGAGCAATTTACAAAGTTTTTTATTGAAAAAATGAAAGCGCTAAAAATAGGGGAGCCAATGAATGAATCTACTCAAGTGGGTCCACTTGCACGCTTGGACCTTCTGGAGCAACTAGATGATCAGGTGCACCGGTCTATAAAAAGCGGTGCAACACTCGCAACCGGTGGAAAACGGCTTGATATGAAAGGGTTTTTTTATGCACCGACCGTTTTAACCAGTGTCACAAAGGGTAACCCAGCGTATGAAGAAGAATTTTTTGGTCCAGTCGCCAGCATTATTGTGGTGAAGAATGAAAAAGAAGCGGTGCATGTAGCAAACGACACGTCATTTGGGCTTGGTGCAAACGTCTGGACGAAGGATATAAAGAAAGCTGAAGATATCGCAGCGCAACTTGAAGCAGGATGTGTGTTTATAAATGGAATGGTTAAATCCGATCCGCGTCTTCCATTTGGGGGAGTAAAAAACTCCGGTATTGGCCGAGAACTTGGATCATACGGAATCAAAGAGTTTGTAAATATAAAATCAGTAGTCGTTGAAAACTGATTATTTCCACAAAGAGAACTTCTTGGTGAGGGGATAGAGAATAGTTGCGTCTGCAAACATACAGATACCATAATACTCAAGGGTTGACTCAGGAGTTGTCTTCGTACGTTCTTTTTGCTCCACATAGGTTCCCACTGTCATCGTATCGGTAAAATCAGTGAATACAATCCCTGCCTCTAGCAACTGATTTCGCAGCGTTCGTATTTGATTGGAATTATCGGCTGCCAGAATAATAAAAGGATTGTCGGAGATGCTCTTATGCTGTGTGCCGGTTTGGTCCACATAGGTATCTAACCGCAATTCCTCTTTATTTGAGTAAAGTCCGGACAGTCCAGCAGCCATATGTCCCAGAGCATTCATAAGATTTCCAACAGGAATCTTTTTATTTAATACAGCGACGAATTTATGAGTCGTGGGATTATCGGACATATGTCAGCCAATGATTATATTGTGTATTTTTCCGGCGAACAATGTCAAAGAATAATTTTTGAATCTTCTGGGTAATCGAACCGATTTTTCCATTTCCAATTACTCTTCCATCAATCTCTTTTATCCAGGCAACCTGAGCCCCTGTACCGGTTAAGAATGCCTCTTCTGCTACGTAGACCTCTGTTCGGTCGACTGGCCTTTCTTCTGTGGGAATTTGCAGGTCTTTCGCAAGCGAAAGAATAGATTTTCTTGTAATTCCTTCCAGAATATCTGTGCTCTTTGAGGGGGTGATAAGCACTCCGTCGCGGACAAGAAAGAAGTTTGCCGCTGACCCTTCAGCAATATGTCCTTCCATGGTAAGCATAATTGCATCATCATATCCGTGTCTCATAGCCTCAGCTCGTGCGAGTGAAGAGTTTATATATCCTCCAGTTACTTTTGCTCGCGCGGGAATCATACTATCACTTATCCGAAACCAGTTGGAAGTCATGAGACGAAGTCCTTTATCAATAGAAAGGTATTCACCGAGTGGAATCATATAGAGTGCAAAATCAAATCGTGAGACAGACAGATCCGGAGAAAGACCATAATCTGCAGCGTAGGCGATAGGGCGAAGGTACGCATCTGTCTTTGGATTATTTTTACGAATAAGCTCAATCGTAGTCTCAACTAATGTTGTATGGTCATAGGTAATGCTTTGATTTAAGATGCGAAGTGATTTCAGGAGCCGATCATAATGGTCTGATAATCGAAAGACGCTGACTGATTTTTTATCATCAGATACATAGGCTCGTATACCTCCAAAAATTCCTGTTCCGTACTGGAGGGCATTGGTCATAATACTTACCTGCGCCTTTTCTATTGGTACTATTTTACCTTCAAAAAAAGCATAGGGAAATGATGTGTTTTTTTTCATATCTTCCTTTCTTAGATCAATACTCACAATGTTCTTGCGGTTTGCTTCAAAGCTGTTGCAATGAATTGTTCTCCATCTCTACATCTCTTAAAATGAGCTGTGAAGCAAATCCTCAGACCATTATGCGTGTTGTCTGTTATTATTTAACATTCACATTGGCAGTCGCCATCACATTCTTTTTCTTTACTTGCAACCGCAATC
>CAZYQZ010000147.1:0-3886 GCA_964649915.1 uncultured Gammaproteobacteria bacterium
GTCAGCAGCAGTCCAAAGTCTTCGCTGGCCATTCTTTGTAATATAAATAGAGATCTTCAACGTTGTACCATTTCCGTTACCATTTCCATTTCCCGATCCAGTAGTGGGAGTAGGATTCCCATTTCCTGATGTGGTGGTGGGAGATGGGTTTGTGCCACCGGAAGAGCCAGTAGGTGTAGGATTACCTGTAGGAGTTTGTGAGCTTGTCGGGACAGGCGTAAGAGAAAGGGAGCACGCAGCAATCGGGGATGACGATGTATTTGTACAGCCCGTATCTACATTAATCTGCGGAGAATTATTTGTTGCGACATAATTATCACGACACTCTTTCGATTTTCCACCGAGATCTTGTTGTTCAGGGAAAATATGATTCTTCGAAGAATTACCATTTTGTGACGTATTGTTTATCATCGCGTTACATTTACTCGCGGGAATACTAATACCCCCTTCAACTGCGCGAGAATCATTTCCGAGAAGAACAGACTTTTCTGAAAATCCTAACCAGAAACCATAATTTTGTCCCGAAGAAACATTGTTTTGAAATATATTCCCTTCTGAGAATGTTGCCTCGAACCCATTACCAGACGAATATTTACTTTCAGAACGTGATGAATTACCTAGTATGATATTGTTATTACTTGGTTGACGTGAGTTTCCGTTTATATAAAATCCGTCTCCTCCGTTATCAAGAGTATTGTTTTCAATTCGATTTCGGTGTGAGTTTTGCATGAGAAGAATTCCGGCACTTTCGCATCCACCTTTCGGACATTGGCTGTTTATTCTATTATTATTTACAGCCCGAGTACCGATAATCTTGGAGTCAGTTGTTGTGATAAAACGTAGTCCCCACCCTGTATTATTTGAGTAATCACCACCATTTACCTCGACATTGGAGCTTCGGAAAACAGAGACGCCAGCAATGTTACCTGTGGCTTTACTATTAAGAATTTTCGAGTTTGTTACAGAATCAAAAAGAATACCGCCGCCGGTTTCAGTCTTGTCCATGAGTGTTGCTAACAAGTCTTGGTCTGATCCCCCTTTTGAGTTTCCTGAGTAGTCACCACCATCGATAGTAATTGAAGAACTATTCTTCACGCTTAATCCATGAAGAAAACCAGTTATTCTTACGTTTTTTATTGATACATTTGAACGAGAATCAATTGAGATGCCTGCTGTATTGGTGCTAGTTCCCGTTATAACTGCTTCCTCAGTTCCATCAAGAGTAACATTGTTCGTTTGAATATCAATCCCGCTAGAATATGTATTTCCAGTACATAGACGATAGGTTTTATTTCCTTGAGTAATACTGATTCGCCCAGTTGATCCCGCAAGACATTCTGCTTGAGTGGTAGTCGGATTTGTTGAAGATACTGTGGGAGAAGGTCCAGGAGTAGTAGTGGCAGACTGCCACCAGCTTTTACGCACCCTCGGATCCATAAATGATCCTTTGTCACGAATAGCAAGTTTCACTTCGTTTGATTTCGCGTATCCTAGTACTTGATCCCCAGAGAGAGCTGGTAGAGAAGACCTGCCGTTTGTGTCAGCACTTCTGTATGCGGTAAGAAGATTTGGGTCGACACAAATATCTTCGAAATGAAAACCATACCCATCCACAATGTTATCTTCAGTTGTATACTTAACTGTAAGTTGTGACTCTGTTGCATAGAGAACCATCGCTTGGAGATTCCTCCCCGTATCGATTTTATATCCAGAGTTAGGGAGTTTGATTGCTTCACCTTGGATGGCTTCCAGTCCGAGAAGTGTAACGGGGGGATCAGTTACTTTTCCTCCCTTTTGATTTTTGGACCAGTCCCAATCGTATACCTGTGCTGCACTTAGAAACGTAGGTACCCTCTTGCTAGCAAGAAGATTGAGAAGTTGGGGAGCCAATGTGTCTTGAGGTCCGCCAACCTCAATCAGATTAAGGGTATTTGTGGTGGGTGTATATCCTCTTATAGAGAGATTGATATCAGGATCACCTGCAGCATTTGGTTGAGGGTGAGGAGGTGTTGCACGAGGGTTTACTACGATTGATTGGTAGACTTGAGTAGAGGTGGTGGGACATGTGTACCACTGATCCTGAGTCTTCAAACGAGTTGTCTCACTTGTTGTTGCTGCCTTCGTTCTTGTATCTTGAGAACGGTTTGAAGCAATAACTCCGGTAAGAATCCCCAGAAGAGTAAAACTTCCGGCAATAACAGTAAGTAAAAGCGCTATTTCACCACGACGACGATTATTATCTGTGTTTGTCATATCATTTCTTTACGATGATGGCTCCTGAACTGAGATTGTAACCTGAGGATAGTTTTCAATAATATTTTTTCCCTCCGAAGCAATCACTGTCTTTTCAGGATCAAGATAAATCATTGTGGGTGCATTGGTTTCCGCAATAGCAGTAAAGGTAATTGTCGCTATAGTGCCGAATCCCTTAGAGGTGGTAATTTTATTTCCGATAAATGAGGCAACAGCCGATATTTTTATAAAATTTTTATCAATTTTTTTAACCGGGTATTGGGAGAAAAAATTTCCATTTGTTATGCTTTTGGGCTTCAATACTTTAGGATCAAAGTAGAGAATAAAATCTGCTGCATCAACCGCTCTGGAAGGTGAAGATAACGAAAGTGTTACTATAAAATCTTCTTTCAATCGTACGGGATGATTGGGAACGACGAAGGAAAGCGTGGTAGAGGTACTATCGGAAATTGCGTTATTATTTATAGTTGATTCAACAGGTTTTTTTTCTATTGCAATTTTGTTTGCGCTCATCGTCCCTATAAAGCCTGCGCCAAAACAAAACAGAAGAAGAAAGAGGATACTCCGTTTTTCTTTCATTCTAACTCTTGAAAAATCTTCCCACGATTTCACTAACACCGCTTTCAGTTGCATTATATCTATAGTAAATTCCATATAGCCTAAAAGCAAGAGTATGGTATAGTAGCAATGAGCACGTAGTCTTTGCTCTTAGTAACATTCATAATTCAAAGCTAAAAACTAACAGTTTATTGCTTAAATAGCTATGGTTCTGTCTGACCACGATATAAAGAAAAGCCTTTCAAACGGTACAATCAAAATACATCCGAAAGTTGATCTTCCGACTCAACTTGGTTCTTGTTCTGTCGATCTTCGACTCGGTCATACTTTTCGAGTATTTAACCACAGTCGTTTTCCCTATATAGATCCTCATGATGATCGATTAGGTGGGGAGATGACCTCAGAAGTGGAGGTCTCTGATGGGGAACCGTTTATTTTACAACCCGGAGACTTCGTCCTTGCTACAACTATTGAAAGTTTTGAATTACCAGACAACATATTGGCTCGGCTGGAAGGAAGATCCTCTCTTGGTAGACTCGGAATTGTTGTGCATTCGACAGCCTCAGTATTTGAACCCGGCTGGAGAGGAAAAGTTGTCATGGAGCTAGGAAATCTTGGGCGCATGCCTGTAGCACTCTATCCTGGTATGAGAGTCTGCGCGCTTACGTTTGAGCAATTATCAAGTCCCGCGGACGTACCATACAACAAGAAGGCAACGGCAAAATATGTAAATCAAAAGTCACCTCTTCCATCCAAAATCGCAGAGGAAAAATAGTCTTTCTATATTTCTGTAATACAGTATTCATACACTTCAGTCTAAAATTTTACCTCAGATTCATAAAATACGAGTACTTTTCAGGAGTTTGTTGAAGTGGAATGATAAAATAAGGGATAGAATATGGGACAAGAAAAAGTTAAGTATGTAACATTTGATGGAGTACAAACGTCCGGAAGAGGGCGAAGTGTTCCCAGACAAAATAGGTCGGATTCAGTGTTATTACAGGAAACTACCTACGAAAGAATACACCCACACGGCGAATATGACGATACTCAGCTGGTTGAGTTTACAGCTCCT
>CAZYQZ010000148.1:0-1415 GCA_964649915.1 uncultured Gammaproteobacteria bacterium
CATGGATACGCTCGTTTCACTCGGGACAACTGTTGCGTATACATACTCTGCTTTTGTAACCTTTTTTCCGAATGTTGTCATGAATGTAGGGCTCCAAGTGATGCCATATTTTGATGTTTCTGCGATAGTTATTGGACTCATCCTTCTTGGGCGTTATTTTGAAGCAAAAGCAAAAGGGCAGACATCTCAAGCTTTGAAGAAACTCATTGGGTTAGGGGCAAAAACAGCTCGAGTTGTACGAGATGACAAAGAGATGGACATCGCGATAGAAGACGTTGTGATTGGTGATCAGATTCTGGTAAGGCCTGGAGAAAAAATCCCTGTTGATGGAGTTATTAGTTTCGGAGAATCTGTTGTCGATGAATCAATGATTACCGGAGAAAGTATACCAGTTGAGAAACAAAAAGGATCAACTGTGGTTGGTGCAACAATAAACAAAACAGGAGTATTCTCCTATAAAGCAACAAAAGTGGGAGATGCAACAATGCTGTCACAGATCATCAAACTGGTTGAACAAGCACAGGGTAGCAAAGCTCCTATTCAGAGACTGGCGGATACAGTGTCCTCATACTTTGTACCCATTGTAATAATGTTAGCGTTCTTTACGTTTGGAATATGGTATACGTTTGGATCTTCACCCGCATTTCTCTACGCGATGCTCAATACGGTTGCGGTTCTTATTATTGCATGTCCTTGCGCAATGGGTCTTGCTACTCCTACCGCGATAATGGTGGGTACTGGTCTTGGTGCTGGAAAAGGAATTCTTATTAAGGATGCCAAAAGTCTAGAAATAGCACATTCAATAAATACAATTATTTTTGATAAAACAGGAACGGTAACAAATGGAAGACCTAAGGTTACGGATGTAATACCGACGGGAAATAAAAATAAAAACGAGATACTGCGCATAGCTGGTTCTTTAGAGAAGAATTCAGAACATTCTCTCGCTACGGCAATTGTCGAAAAAACAGAGGAACAAAACATCTCCTTAATTAAAATTGTAAAGTTTCAAGCTATCGCAGGGTATGGTGTAACTGGAGTAATAGGTGAACAAAAAAATTTCTTCGGCAACAGACGACTTATGGATCGAGAAGAAATTAACTATAGAGATTTTTCACCTGAAATACAAAGTCTTGAAAGCAAAGGAAAGACTGTCATGCTTCTTGGTATAGATAAGAAATTGCAAGGAATTATCGCAGTGTCAGATACGATCAAAGATTCGGCCAAAAGTGCAGTAAGGGAATTACGACATCTTGGTATTGAAGTCATCATGATTACTGGCGATAATCAAAAAACAGCATATGCAATTGGAAAGAGTCTAGGGATAGATCGTGTTTTGGCTGAAGTACTTCCACAAGAGAAAGAAGAAGAGGTGCGCACGCTTCAAAGGCAAGGACGTAGAGTGGCAATGGTAG
>CAZYQZ010000148.1:1425-3870 GCA_964649915.1 uncultured Gammaproteobacteria bacterium
ATCGCTATGGGAACAGGGACCGATGTCGCAATTGAGGCAGCTGACATTACGTTGATAAATAAAGATCTCCATTCTGTTGTTACGGCGATTGAGTTATCGAAAAAAACTATGAAAACAATCAAGATGAATCTTTTCTGGGCGTTTGGATATAATGTAGTATTAATCCCGGTTGCAATGGGAGCTTTATATCCGTTTTTTCATATACTTTTAAATCCGATTTTTGCCTCAATAGCGATGGCATCAAGTTCAATATCAGTTGTTACCAACTCTTTACTATTAAAGAAAGCGAAGATCTAACATGAATCTTTGGGTCATTTTTTTAACAGGTCTCACTGTCGGGGGACTCACATGTTTAGCAGTTCAAGGCGGGCTTCTTGCCTCCCTCATCGCCTCAAAAGAGGAGGAAGAGGTACAAAGTAAAATACGTAAAAAGAATTCCGTAATTCCGACTGTAATTTTTCTTATAGCAAAACTTGTAGCGTACACAATATTGGGATTTATACTCGGGGGATTTGGAGGAGCAATTACCATAAACCAAACTGTACTAACGCTCATGCAATTTATCGCAGGAGCATATATGCTGCTGATAGCGCTTAACCTTCTGGAGGTTCACCCGATTTTCCGTTACGCAGTAATCCAACCTCCTCGATTTTTGACGCGGCTTATTCGAAACCAATCAAAAAGTAAAGACATCTTCGCACCCGCTCTATTGGGTGCGATGACGATATTCATTCCGTGCGGAACTACTCTAGCAATGGAAGCGCTCGCTATAAGTAGTAGAAGTCCATATCTTGGGGCTCTTATCATGGCGGTATTTGTTTTGGGAACAACACCACTTTTCTTTGGAATTGGGTGGATCACCAGTATTCTGGGTGACAACTTCCGCGGTAGATTTTTAAAAATCGCAGCCATTGCCGTCATATATCTCGGGTTGGCCTCAATAAATGGAGCGCTCATTGCATTGGATTTTCCAATTAATTCACACACCATCGCAGAGAGTGTAAGAAATGTATTTCAGGCGAATCAAACAGCATACAATACAAAGAAGCCCATAACCCAAACTGCAGAGATTATAGTCAGTTCCGGAGGATATTCTCCGAGTTATATCCGGGTAAAACAAGGTGTTCCAGTAAGTCTTACTGTTACCGGGAAAGATGCGTATAGTTGTGCTTCCGCATTTCGAATTCCCTCACTGGGCATAAGTCGGAATTTACAGGCAAACGAGTCATATACAGTCGCTTTCACACCCAAGGAAAAAGGTAAAATTCGCTTCACCTGTTCTATGGGTATGTATTCAGGAGTGATAGAGGTTCTATGAGTATGATGAAAACGAAATTAAAAATTGAGGGCATGCATTGTACATCCTGTGCGATGAATATAGATTTTGACCTGGAAGACTTGTCTGGAATACAGAGGGCTCAAACAAGTTATGCCAAGCAAGAAACAGAGGTAGAGTACGAAAGTGAAAAAATTCAAATGGATGCAATCATCTCCCAAATAAAAAAAACAGGGTACATAGCTGTTGAAAAAAAATAACTTCACGCTGATACCTGGGTATTCTCCTTTTGTAAAACAAGAGTTTAAGGTAACTTGTGTGGTATACTGCATGAAGAAAGAAAACTATGGGAACACTCAATCAACAGTGGCATGAGGCAAACAAAATGCCCAAAAAACCATCACTGCGTGTCAGGCTATCATGGCACCTAGCTCATTCCAAGGCCTGTCAATGCATAGCATTAACCCCTATGCAGAAAGAAGAGATCGGGAAATATAATATCAAGTAACCCTTTTTTTTGGTTTAGGAAGGGGAAGATGCGATGTGGTAGTTTGAATAAATTCTGTGAGAAACTCGCTATCGTCCCATTTCTCTTCTGGAACTCGCAGATAATTCTTCGCACCAGGGTAGGGTGGAGCCTCATATCGTTCATCAAGAAACTTCAGTCCTTCAAGTGTCTTTTTCACAAAAAGCTGATCATCACAAATAAGAGCAACAACCTTCTCATCACAGTAGAGCGCATATTCTCCGAACATTTTTCGAGTTCGTATAGATCCAGCCGATTGGATCTGTTCTGTAATGAAGTCAACAGTTGATTGCTTACTACTCATGTTTTAATTTCAAATTTTTTATTCTTTGATCTGTGTCCTGATAGTAAAATTATACAACTCTTTTTTACGTTGAAAAACTCTGCAAGTGACTTCACGATCGCCTCATTTGCCTTTCCCTCCAATGGAGGAGCCGCAACATATACATGTACTGCCGCAAAAAGATCCCTTTCCACTCGTGGTTTTTTAGAATTGGGATGAGCAATAACTGATATTCTCATAGTGGTATTATATCGAACTTGCATTCCGAAAGTTGTTAGAATATACTTAACTAAATGGTTAACTATTCTACATATACTTCTGATCAGCAAATGGATTTTATTTTTAAAGCTCTTTCTGATC
>CAZYQZ010000149.1:0-3712 GCA_964649915.1 uncultured Gammaproteobacteria bacterium
GATGACGTTTGTTATTCCAAAGTTGACATCGATGTACAAAGATTTTGGAGTAACACTGCCAACTCCGACACTGATTCTGATTACTATCTCCGATTTTTTTTCCAAGTTTTGGTATCTTGTGATTGGAGGGACGGTTCTCTTGGTTGTTGGATTTTCAAAATGGAAGCAAACATCCTCAGGTGCAAGAATTTGGGATAAATTAGTTCTTTCAATTCCTGTGTTTGGTAATTTGCTAAAGGAATCAACGTTGGTTGAGGTTACGCGTACACTTGCAATTCTTATAAGCGCCGGTATTCCTATTTTGGAAACGATTGAAATATCGGAGGGAGCGGTAAACAATATTTGGTATAAGGAAGCGTTAAAAAACGTTGCGGAAAAAGTTGAAAAAGGATTCCCTATGGGACAGACTCTTTCTGAGGATCCTATCTTTCCACCGATCCTGGGACAGATGGTTTCTGTAGGAGAACAAACAGGTAAACTTGGTGAAACGCTCTTTAAATTATCACGCTATTTTCAAGGAGAATCTGAGGTTGCTATTAAAGCCTTGACAACACTTATGGAGCCACTTATCATGGTTGTATTAGGCTTGGGAGTAGGGTTTTTAGTGATGGCGGTACTCTTGCCAATTTATAGTTTGACGAATAAATTTTAACATACATTTTTATTTTTTTAGAAGGGGGTGAGACAGTAAATCAATATGAAATATAACAAACGAGTACAAGGATTTACACTCATCGAACTTCTGATTGTTATTGCACTTTTGGGAGCATTAGCTGTAGGACTGCTCGCTGCGGTTGACCCATTTGAGCAGCTTAAAAAAGGTACTGATACTTCACGGAGAAATACTGTTGCAGAATTTTTTAACGCTTCAATTCGTTACTATGCAACGAACTCTGGATTTCCATGGACTTCTGGTATTCCATCTGGTTCAGACTTAAATAGTATGTCATCAAGTATTTCAACTCTTGAAGGAGCTGGTGAACTGAAAGCCGGATTTGGACAGCTCGCTGGTGGATCAAGTGCTTTGGCTAAAATGTTTGTATCGTCAGTCACGACAGCCGGAAGCGAAAGTGTTACCGTCTGTTTCTTGCCAGAATCGAAATCATTCCAGTTTGACAAGAATGCACAGTACGATGTTTCTGGTGCATCATCAGCAACAACATGTAAATCACAAGGCGGATCACAGCTTTGTTACTGGTGTATAAAATAAGATGCAAAGCCAAGTACTAAAGAGACTTGTCGGAATGGGTGAAAAAATAAGCAATATATGTTTATTTTTAGTACTTTGGATCATTTATTTATACCTCCAAAGTAAAAGTATATTTGGAGGTGACGCAGGAGACCTAGTAACAGCCGCTTATGTATGGGGGATACCACATTCACCTGGGTATCCCCTGTATACGTTTATTGGGGCGATTCTCATTCGTTTTGTTCCCCTTTTTACTGCTGCATGGCGCGTATCTCTTATCTCATCTTTTTTTGCAAGTTTATCGGTCACGATATTTTTTGTTCTCCTTAAACGACTTACTCGTAATCCACCTGTTTCGTTGGTGGGCTCGCTTCTTCTTTCATTTCTCTACCCATTTTGGTTATACGCGGAGGTACCAGAAGTGTTCTCTTTTGCAGTATTTTTTATGCTTTTCTTGTTTTATCTCGGTATTCAAATCCGAGAAAAGCAAAAATTTTCTGATGTTGTGCTATTTGTTTTTTTCTCAAGTCTTTCATTTACACATCACCACACGATTATCTTTGTGTATCCAGCACTCATAACGCTTCTCTATCCAGTAAGAAAAAAAATTATAAAAAGCTTACAGGTGAAAAATATCTTCATTCTTTTGGGAGTATTTCTTTTGGGACTGACTCCCCTTCTCTATCTACCACTGGTTTCTCGAAATTTTCCACCCATTGACTGGGAACACCCAACAGATATCGCTGGGTTCTTTCGTCTTTTTTTCAGAACGACATATGGAACATTTAAGGCTGGCGCATTTGCTACAGATAACCCACTTATTCGCGTCTATTCCTATTTGGGTTTTTGGAAATTCTTTATTATCGATCTGAAAAACATTGGTATCGTTCTTTTTATTCTGGGAGTTATTACGAGTGTAAGAAAAAATATTTATTATAGTAGTGTATTTATTGGATTTTTGTCGTATTCTTTTTTTCTATTTTACGCAAGCTTTCCTTTATTTGAAGAATTTTCTCTCGCTACATATGAGCGGTTTACTATTTTTCCATATATATTTGCGATAGTATTCATCACGGCAGGTATACAATTTATAGTATCACTATCCACCGCGAGTTTAAAAAAGTATACAGGTAATATTACTCTACAGTACCCTATTATTCTTTTTTTTCCGGCTATACTTTTCATCGTATATCCCTTGAGTTTGTTTATAAAAAACATAAAGCCGATTGCTGCTCTTACTAATAACTATTACGCCGAGGATATAGGTCGGGATATACTTGCATCAGCAGGTACAAACAGTCTGCTTCTTCTTGTAAGTGATACGGCTATTTTTCACTCGCAGTACATCTATTTCACAGGTGACTATTACGGGAAAACGAGGCTATTCCCCGTGCATTTATATAAGCTTTTTAGACCGTACTATCATGAAAGTCTTAAAAAACTTTTTCCTGATATCGTACTTCCGAATAGAAGTTCAACCGCTGATGAGCAATTTATTTTTGACTTCATGACAGCCAACACAAAGAAATTTCCGGTTTTCACTAATTTCTATAATGCCGTGCAAAAAGATGATCTGATACCACATGGCCTATTATGGCAATATATTCCAGATAAATCAAAGCAACCATCGGTGGAAGATGTAGTCAAAGACAGTGATCGTTTGTTCGACACATACGCACATATTGATCGCAACAATATTGTTTTTCAAAATTTATTCTTAACAGATGTCCTACGACTGTACTCAACGGGACATCAAAATTATGCATACTACCTGCTTGAACACGGATACACAGATAAAGCGTTGACACATATCTTAGAAGCAAAGCGATTAACGCCAGATGATAATGATGTCTTATTTTTACTCGGACTTGCGTATCTTAAAAACAAAAACTGTACTCTCGCCGAGGATGTGCTTCTGACGTATCATGGTAGAAGACCTGATGATAGTCGAGGACTTGACTATCTTATTGAAGTATCAAGTGATTGCTTGAAGGATGAGAAAAAAGTAGAAAAGTATCAAAAAGAAAAAGATGCCTTAAATCAAGGATCAACTTCGCCACTTAATCGCTTGTAATACGCTAACTAATAGTATAAAAAATCCACTCAAAAGAGATATTATTTTCCCGAACTGAAATGAGTTTGCTGAATATGTCACGAGAACATTGTGTCTACCACCAGGTAGCACGACAGCTGATTGATTTATGTTGGCAGGGACAAGAGGTGTCACTTTTCCGTCTATGGTAGCTGTCCAACCAGGGTAATATGTCTGGTTAAAAACAAGAAGACTGGGGACTGTTGTTGTCGTACGAACATGAGTGTATTGATTTGTATGTTCTAACCCTGAAATGATCGATGATTGTTGGTTCACCGGGTTTATCTCAGGTAAAGGAGACTCGACAAACGTTGGTAAATCATTTGTTGTCGAATCATTTACTTGAAGAGTAGCATAGAAATCTTCTAACGTTTTCCCAACTGAAATTAGGTTTGTTATATAGACCGCAGGTCTAGGGAGATTTACTTCAT
>CAZYQZ010000150.1:0-3705 GCA_964649915.1 uncultured Gammaproteobacteria bacterium
AGGTCCACCCGGACGAATACCGGGAACAAAACCACCATGCTTTTGGATTTCACCAGAAATCTTCTGTGGGTTAAATGTAACAGCGGTATAAAAGTATGTAAATCCAATGACAAGAACGAAGTAGATGATATTGTAAAATGGCCCATTGGTATTAAAGATATATACAACTGCACGCGCAATACTGGCAAGAATCGGATTGGGAATCTGCTCTAAAAACTTACCAAAAAGGGAGGGGAGAAGGACTATAGATACTGCAAAAATAATCGGTATAACACCTGCTTGATTCAGGCGAAGTGGCAGATACGATGAGGATCCACCATATACCTTGTTTCCTCGAATTCTCTTGGCGTAGTGGACAGGAATCTGTCTTACTGCTTCGTTAATAAATACTATTCCCGCAACAACGAGTACTCCAACTGCCATAAAAATAATAGTACTAAACAAAAGTTCTTGATTCACCACTCGAATAGTCTGAGTAAGAGCAACAGGAAGTCTACCCACAATACCTGCGAAAATAAGAAGGGAGATACCATTACCAATACCAAACTCTGAGATAAGCTCACCGAGCCACATCAGAAATACTGTCCCTGCTGTCATCGTGACAATCATAACCAGAAGAGTGATAGGAGAAATATTTCCCATGACTCCTTGATTCTTCAACAATGCATACATACCTATGGATTGAAGTGCTGCCAAGGGAACCGTAAGAAATCGTGTGTACTGATTAATCTTCTCACGTCCATATTCCCCTTCTTTGGAGAGTTCTTCAAGCTTAGGAAACACCATTGTCAAAAGTTGGAAAATAATGGAAGAGTTGATATACGGATTAAGTCCCAAGGCCATGACGGAAAAATTTGCAAGTGTTCCTCCAGAAAAGATGTCTAATAATCCTAAGAATTCACTTTGAGCAAAAAATGAACGAAGTCGTACTAAATCGATTCCAGGGATCGGAATATGCGCAAAGAGTCTAAAGATAAAAAATATAAGAGCAGTAAAAAGAATCTTCTTTCTAATCTCTTTATTTTTGAAAGCTTGAACAAGCGGAGTTATAAATGCATTCATACATGGCGTTTAAGCTTGCTTTTCCACTTTACCACCGGCTTTGGTGATTTTCTCTACCGCACCTTTGGAACATGATACTTTTACCGTGAAGGCTTTATTGAGTGTACCATCTCCCAGTATTTTTACTCCGTAGGCGCTAGCATCTTCTTTTTTCACTATATGGTACTTTACAAGACTCTCGATAGTAACGATACTTCCCGCTGGCATAACTTCCAAATATTTTACGTTAATGACAACAGGTTTGTTACCGATAGCTTTATTACGATCCTTTCCACGTTTCAGTGGAAGCCGTTTGATAATCGATTGCTGTCCACCTTCAAATGCGACAGGGAGTTTTCCACGAGCTTTTTGACCCTTGGTACCACGTCCCGCGGTCTTTCCTCGTCCTGATCCGTGACCACGAGCCAAACGACGTTTATCTTTTGCCTTGATACTTGGAAGTTCTGATAGTTTCATAGTATTAATTTTTACTTGTAACCTTTCGTAATCTTTTCAACGCTTCAAATGTGGCGTATACATTGGACGCCTGATTATCTGTACCCATGATCTTGGAAACGATATTACGGATTCCTGCCGCTTCCACGACTGCTCGAACACTTCCTCCAGCTCTAATACCTGTTCCTGGAGGTGCTGGTTTTAACATAATTCGTGCCGCACCCATCTTCAATCGAATCTGATGTGGAATAGACTGTCGTTTCATCGGTACGGTGATAAGATGTTTTTTCGCATAGGTAGACCCTTTACGAACGGCAGAGGACACATCGGGAGCTTTTCCAAGTCCTACCCCAACCCTTCCCTTCTTATCTCCGACAACAACCAAGACGGAAAATCCTATTTTATTTCCTCCTGATGTTTTTTTTGATACACGGTTCACTTGGACAATTTTTTCTTCAAACTCTGAAACCATTGAAGATCCGCCTCCATGACTCATAGGGTTACCAAACTTCATAATTAAAATACCAATCCTTTCTCTCGGGCACTATCAGCTAATGCTTTTATGATCCCGTGATACTTATAGCTTCCTCTGTCAAAAACGACTTCCTTGATTTTCTTTTTTACTGCTTCAGTTGCAAGGATTTCTCCTATATGTTTGGCGGCCTGTGTTCTGTTCATTTTATCTTTAGGCGCGTCTTTTGCCGAACTCACTTCTACCAAGGTTACGCCTTTTTTGTCATCTATGATTTGAGCATAGACATATTTATTTGAACGAAAAACCGTAAGTCTTGGTTTACCTGTGCCCACAGTTTTTATTCGTACTCTTTGCTTACGAAGTGCTTTACTCGACATGGTATATCCTTGATGTTTCATAGTATTATTTTCCTCCTGGTGCTCCTCCAACTGCTTTTGCTGCCTTTCCAGCTTTCTTCTTCACCTTTTCTCCAACGTATCGAATACCTTTTCCTTTATATGGCTCTGGTGGCTTCAGATCACGAATCTTGGCTGCCATCTCTCCAATTAAATACTTATCGACTCCAGAAATAGTAATCTTGTTTTCTGCAACCGCAAAAGTAACCCCCTGTGGTGCATCAATAATAACTGGATGAGAAAATCCTAAAGATAATGTAATTTTTTTCCCATCTGTCTGTGCTCTGTATCCGACTCCAACCAATTCTAATCCTTTGGTCCACTCCTGTGTGACACCAGTTACCGCATTCTGCGCAAGTGTTCTTGCAAGTCCCCAAAGGGGTGATGCTGCTTTATTCTTCGGTGTCAGATGAATCTCAGTTGCTGAAAGATTAACATCAATCTCTTCATTTACTGGCATTTGCATTTTACCCTTAGGGCCAACAATCGAAAGTAGATTACCCTCTCTCGTAATTGTTACACCTGACGGAATAGTAATGGTTTTTTTTCCAATTCTTGACATATACAGTTACCAAACTTTACAAATAAGCTCTCCCCCTAGCCCTTTTTGCTGTGCTGTTTTTCCGGTCATCATTCCTTGGGAGGTCGAAATAATTACCATACCAAGACCATTTAATACTGTCGGAATCTCACCTTTTTTGGCGTAAATTCTCACACCTGGCTTACTTACTCGAGTGACATCTTCCATTTTCGGTTGACCTTTCTCGTAAGAAAGTGTGATGTTCATGGTTTTCTTTATTCCTATTGCCTTAGTTTCAACAGCCTTAAGATAACCTTCTTTGATAAGGACAGCCGTAATATTCTCTTTTACTCTGGAATATGGGACAGACACGGTTGCGAGTCTGGCCATATAGCCATTTTTTATTCTTGTAAGTAGATCTGATATTGGATCTGTTGTCATATTTTTACCACGATGCTTTTGTAACTCCTGGAAGCACTCCTTGTTGGGCTAATTCTCTAAAACAAAGACGACAAACTCCGAATCTTCTCATATATGCTCTTGACCGTCCACAAAGACTGCAACGACTTTTCTCTCGAGATGAAAACTTTTGTTTCTTTTTAAATTTAACAATATCTGATGTTTTTGCCATATGTTATTTGCGTTTAATAAAGGGCATTCCCATTTTCTCTAATAATAACCTTGTATCTTTTGGATTGGTCCCGGAAGTGACGATCGTTACTTCAAGACCACGCAATTTATCAACTTTACTGTATTCTATTTCCGGAAATACGATCTGTTCTGGGAATCCTAATGTATAACTTCCCTTCTTGTCAAAA